>NZ_LIFT01000020.1:0-87864 GCF_001297795.1 Citrobacter sp. CtB7.12
TGGACTGACCCCATAAATCTGGACAGTTTATATTAAGCGGCCTTCAGAGCCTGGGCCCGGTACTCTACCGGACTCAGGCCTTTTAGTTTCAGGCTTATCCGCTCGTTGTTGTAGTAACGGATATAATCCTCTATCGCCTTCCTCAGTTCGCTGATATTGCTGAACTGACTCAGGTAAAAACACTCCGATTTCAGCGTCCCGAAGAAGTTTTCCATCACGGCATTATCCAGACAGTTTCCTTTTCGGGACATACTTTGCGTCATGCCCTGCGCCTTTAACTTTGCCTGATAGCCTGCCATCCGATATTGCCAGCCCTGATCTGTGTGCAGCAAGGGGGCGTCGTCTGGTCCGAGCTTTAAGAACGCATCCCGCAGCATGGTATTAACCATCTCCATCACCGGCCTTTCCGACAGGCTGTAGGAGATTATTTCCCGGTTAAAAAGATCGAGTACCGGCGACAGGTACAGCTTTTTACCCTGCAGCGAGAACTCTGTAACATCCGTAACCCATTTTTCATTGGCTTTTGATGCACTGAAGTTCCTGCTCAGGATATTGGGGGCTGCCTTGCCTGTTTCCCCCTTCCATGAGCGGTATTTCTTCGCCCTTATCAGAGACCGGAGCGACAGCTCTGTCATCAGCCGCTGCACGGTTTTATGGTTCACCAGCAGACCCTGCTTTCTCAGCGAAAGCGTGATCCTGCGGTAGCCATAACGGCCTTTGTGCCAGGCGTATATCTCACGGATTTTATCTTTCAGCCCGGCATGCCTGTCCACCTGCTTCAGGGCATTCATATTGTAATACCATGTACTGCGGGACATGCCTGCCGCGCGCAGGAGGTCTCGCAGAGCGTGCTTATGCCTCAGTTCACTGATTATCAGGGCTTGCTGCCGTTTTTTTCGCTCTGAACCAAGGCCTTCAACTTTTTTAGATAGGCATTCTCTGCCCGCAGGTAACGGAGTTCAGCCCGGAGTTCTTCGGGGGAGAGTTTTTCCAGTTCTTTATCTGTAGGGGATGGGGGGATTTTTTGTTTTGTCATTTTTCCAGGCCGTCCGCGTTGAATGTTTAGCAGTCCTTCCGCTCCGGCATCGTTGTACACGCAGACCCAGTGTCGGACAAGCGTTTCTGCAGAGAGATTAAACCGGGCAGCTGCTTCACGCATCGTCAGGTGGTCACGGATAACCGCCCGGACGACGACGAGTTTAAATTCAGCTGAATGATGTTTATTTTTCCCTGACAGCCCTTCCATACCGTGGAGTTGCCACGCCCTGACCCAGCGACGGACGGAAGTTCTTTCAACACCAAAACGGTCGGCTGTACGCTCTTCTCCGTCTTTTCCGGACAAATAATGATTAACCACAGCCAGTTTTGTTTCAGGGGAATATTTTGGCTTTGCCATAAAAAACTGCACCTTACTCAGTTGAGTGTCCAACTTTTGGGGTGCAGTCCAGTATTTCAGCGGGGCTTTTTATTTCCATTCCTTATACGCGATCCGCTTTTTTTCTGCGTCCAGGCTGCGATAATTAAGACAAGGCGCAATGCGGTAATGGCGCATTGCCGGGAGCAGAGGACTACATTATGGATTACGAATTTCTGCGCGATGTTACCGGTCGGGTTTTGGTGCGCATGTCCATGGGTCACGAAGTGGTCGGGCACTGGTTTAATGAAGAAGTGAAAGAAAACCTGGCCCTGCTGGACGAAGTGGAACAGGCGGCTAACGCGGTAAAAGGCAGCGAACGTTCCTGGCAACGGGCGGGGCATGAATATACGCTCTGGATGGACGGCGAAGAGGTGATGATCCGCGCCAACCAGCTGGAGTTTACCGGCGACGAAATGGAAGAAGGGATGAATTACTACGATGAAGAAAGCCTGTCGCTGTGCGGCGTCGAGGATTTCCTGCAGGTGGTAAACGCCTATCGGGAATTTCTGCGTCAATCCTGAATAATTTCAATCATCAGTGGAGCCGGGCGTCTGCGTCCGGTTTTTTTTTACCGAAAAATGATTGTTTGATTTTTATTAATCATTTTAAAACTGTGATCTGGCCCATTTGTGATCTAAAATTGATTAAATATAATCGTTGTGATTTTATTTAATCACAACACAACAACAGGCGGGAAGACCATGAACATCAAGAAGGCAATAGAACGCGTACCCGGCGGCATGATGGTCGTGCCATTGGTTATCGGTGCCATTATCAATACCTTTGCCCCGCAGGCGCTGGAGATCGGCGGATTTACTACCGCGCTGTTTAAAAACGGCGCCGCGCCGCTAATCGGTGCATTCCTGTTGTGCATGGGCGCAGGGATCAGCGTGAAGGCGGCACCTCAGGCTTTATTGCAGGGCGGTACGATTACCCTGACCAAACTGCTGATCGCCATTGCGCTCGGTCTTGGCGTTGAGCACCTGTTCGGGACTGAAGGGATCTTTGGCTTAAGCGGACTGGCGATTATTGCTGCCATGAGTAACTCGAATGG
This sequence comes from Citrobacter sp. CtB7.12, assembly GCF_001297795.1. Taxonomy (NCBI): domain Bacteria; kingdom Pseudomonadati; phylum Pseudomonadota; class Gammaproteobacteria; order Enterobacterales; family Enterobacteriaceae; genus Citrobacter; species Citrobacter sp. CtB7.12. Next base: position 2,472 of record NZ_LIFT01000020.1, read on the forward strand.
GGGGCTGTACGCGGCATTAGTCGGCGAGTTCGGTAACGAGCGTGACGTCGGCGCAATCTCTATTCTGTCTCTTAATGACGGTCCATTCTTTACCATGATCGCGCTGGGTGCTGCGGGAATGGCCAACATTCCGATCATGGCACTGGTGGCGGTCCTGGTCCCGCTGGTGGTTGGCATGATCCTCGGTAACCTCGATCACAACATGCGTGACTTCCTGACCAAAGGCGGACCGCTGTTGATCCCGTTCTTCGCCTTTGCGCTGGGGGCTGGCATCAACCTCGAAATGCTATTGCAGGGCGGTCTGGCGGGCATCCTGCTGGGGGTGTTAACCACGTTCGTCGGCGGCTTCTTTAACATCCGCGCAGACCGTCTGGTGGGCGGTACCGGGATTGCCGGAGCGGCGGCCTCCAGTACTGCCGGTAATGCCGTTGCAACGCCGCTGGCGATAGCCCAGGCTGACCCTTCGCTGGCGGAAGTCGCTGCTGCTGCCGCGCCATTGATTGCCGCCTCCGTGATCACCACCGCGATCCTGACGCCGATCCTGACCTCGTGGGTTGCCAAAAAACAGGCTCGTCAGGTTACTCAGGAGAATAAAGCATGAAAATGATCGTCATTGCCGATGATTTTACGGGCTCTAACGATACCGGCGTGCAACTGGCGAAAAAAGGCGCACGCACAGAGGTAATGCTCACCCCGACGCAGAAGCCTTCCCGTCGTGCTGATGTGCTGGTGATCAACACAGAGAGCCGGGCAATCCCGTCGGCGCAAGCCGCGCAGGCGGTACAACAAGCGTTAGCCCCCTGGTGTGAAGGGGAAACCGCGCCGCTGGTGTATAAAAAAATTGATTCTACGTTTCGTGGCAACGTCGGCGCCGAGGTGACGGCGGCGATGCGCGCCGCTAACCGGACGCTGGCCGTGATTGCGGCGGCGATCCCCGCCGCAGGGCGCACAACACGCGATGGACTGTGCCTGGTCAACGGAACGCCATTACTGGAGACCGAATTTGCCAGCGATCCCAAAACGCCGATTATCTCTTCGCGCATTGCGGAACTGGTCTCGTTGCAAAGTGACATTCCGGTGCATGAAGTGTCGCTCGACGATGTCCGTCGCGGACGACTGAGCGCGCTGTTAGCCGCTTTCGCTGCTGAAGGTGAGTGCATGGTGGTGGTGGATGCCGTTGAGGACCGTGATTTGTCGCTGATTGCGCATGCAATCTGTGAGCAGGAGACGCTGCCGTTACTGGTCGGCGCGGCTGGTCTCGCCAATGCCCTGCCGGTCCGCCTGTTTATGCAGGAAAAGCAAGCGTTGCCGGTGCTGGTCGTCGCGGGTTCGATGAGTGAAGCCACGCGACGTCAGGTAGACAAGGCGCTGTGTCAGGACCGGGCAAAGGTTGTCGATATCGATGCCTCACGACTGGCCTCTGCCGGTTTCGAACAGGAAATCGCGTCGGTGGTGGAGCAGGCCTGCGCGTTACTGAGCCGTCACCACCATACGATTTTACGTACCAGTCGTAGTGCGGACGACCGACAGATGATCGACACGCTGTGTGCCAGCGTCGGGATGAGCCGTCAGGCGCTTGGCGAACGGTTAAGCCAGCGTCTTGGAATCATCACGTTACGCATTATTGAGCAGGCGCGTATTGGCGGCCTGTTCCTGACCGGAGGGGATATTGCGACCGCCGTTGCCAGTGCGCTGGGGGCGGAAGGCTATCGCATTCAGAGCGAGGTAGCGCCGTGCATTCCGTGCGGAACGTTCGTGAACAGCGAGATTGACGATCTGCCGGTGATCACCAAAGCAGGAGGATTCGGCTCCGACAGTACCCTTTGTGATGCGCTTTATTTTATTGAGGAGATGTACAGTGGTAACTAAAACCGTCGCGATTACGATGGGCGATCCTGCGGGGATCGGCCCGGAAATTATTGTTAAAGCGCTCAGTGAAGATGAACTTAACGGCGCGCCGCTGGTGGTAGTGGGATGCCTGCAAACCCTGAAGCGGTTACAGGCCAACGGTCTGGCGGAGGGCGTGACGTTTCGCGCCATTACGCAGGTGGCGGACGCCCGCTTCGTGCCTGGTGTGATTCATGTGATTGATGAACCGCTGGCGGACCCGGACGCACTGGAGCCGGGTAAAGTGCAGGCTCAGGCAGGCGATCTGGCTTATCGCTGCGTAAAACGGGCAACGGAACTGGCGATGAAAGGCGACGTTCATGCTATCGCCACTGCGCCGTTGAACAAAGAAGCCCTGCATCTTGGCGGGCACCATTTCCCCGGACACACCGAGTTGCTGGCGACGCTGACGGAAAGTCGCGACTACGCGATGGTGCTTTATACCGATAAGCTGAAAGTCATTCACGTTTCCACCCATATCGCCCTGCGTAAGTTCCTCGATACCCTGAACGGTCAGCGCGTGGAGACTGTTATTAGTATCGCCGATACCTTCCTGAAGCGTGTGGGTTATGCGCAGCCGCGTATAGCCGTGGCGGGGGTGAATCCACATGCTGGTGAGAACGGGCTGTTCGGCGATGAGGAGATTCGCATCGTCGGTCCGGCGATTGAGAACATGAAGGCAAAGGGGATGGATGTTTACGGCCCATGCCCGCCGGACACTGTATTTTTGCAGGCGTATGAAGGTCACTATGACATGGTGGTGGCGATGTACCACGATCAGGGCCATATCCCGCTGAAGCTGCTGGGTTTTTATGACGGCGTCAACATCACTGCCGGTTTGCCGTTTATTCGCACCTCCGCCGATCACGGGACGGCATTTGATATCGCCTGGACGGGAAAAGCAAAATCTGAGAGCATGGCCGTATCGATTAAACTGGCAATGCAACTGGCATAATTTCCTGTTATGAAAGGACAACACCGTCTGGATCAGATTGTGGCGTATTTGAAAAATCATACGCTGGTGACCGTGGAACAACTGGTGGATGCCGTTGAGGCCTCTCCGGCAACGATCCGCCGCGATCTGATCAAACTGGATGAACAGGGGGTGATCAGTCGCAGCCACGGCGGTGTGGCGTTACGGCGTTTTGAAGCAGTGCAACCGACCACCAACGAGAAGCAACTGCGATCGCCCGCCGAAAAACGGGCGATTGCGCGTTATGCGGCCTCGATGGTGCATGCGGGCGATGCCGTGGTGCTTGATGCCGGAACCACGATGCTGGAGCTGGCAAAATGTTTAACTCATCTTCCCCTCAGAGTCATTACCGTTGATCTGCACATCGCCCTGTTTTTATCCGAGTTTCGCCAGATAGAGGTGACTATTGTCGGTGGGCGAATTGATGACAGCAGCCAGTCATGCATCGGCGAGTTTGGCCGCAAAATGCTGCGCAGCGTCTATCCTGATATCGCGTTTATGAGCTGTAATACCTGGAGTATGGAAAAGGGCGTGACCACGCCGACTGAGGACAAAGCGGGACTGAAGCAGGAAATTATCGCCAATGCGCAACGAAAAGTGCTGCTGGCCGACAGCAGCAAATACGGCGCGCATTCGCTATTTAATGTGGCTTCTCTCAGTCGCTTTACCGACGTCATTACCGATGTTAATTTACCGCAAGACGTACAGGCCGAACTGAAAGCGCAATCCGTCGCCCTGACGCTGGTACAGCCTGAGTAATTAACGTTGGGATAACCCCAGGAGATGAGTGATGGGTAATGAAATACCCCTGAAATATTATGATATTGTGGATGAGTATTCGACGGAATCCGCAGAACCGATTAACGCGTCGGAGCGTGATCCTCTTGCTCGCTATTTCCAGCTACTGATTGCTCGCTTAACAAATAACGAAGAGATCAGCGAAGAAGCGCAGCAGGAGATGGCGGTCGACGCTGGCATTGACGCGCAACGCATCGATGATATCGCAGAATTCCTGAATCGATGGGGAAATGAATAGTCTCGGATTCGGCTCAGGCACTCCGCAGAGTGCCTGAGCATTTTTCTTACACGCTCGGGATATTGCGCCCGTAGTAAATCTCTCGCATCTCTTTCCACAGCGCAGCGGTAATCTCTTTACGCTCTGCGTCGGTCAAGTCTTCTGGTCGGGTATGGAACATGTAGTGCTTAAGGTCGAACTCTTTAAGCAGCATTTTGGTATGGAAGATATTTTCCTGATACACGTTCACATCCACCATGTCATACAACGACTTCATATCCTCGGACATAAAGTTCTGAATGGAGTTAATCTCATGATCGATAAAGTGCTTCATCCCGTTGATATCACGGGTAAAGCCACGCACGCGATAATCGATGGTCACGATGTCGGATTCAAGCTGGTGGATCAAGTAATTCAGTGCCTTCAAGGGAGAAATCACACCGCAGGTTGAAACCTCAATATCGGCGCGGAAGGTGCATAATCCGCCTTCCGGGTGGCTTTCCGGATAGGTATGCACGCAAATATGGCTCTTATCAAGATGGGCGACCACCGTTTCCGGCAGCGGGCCGGGATGCTCGGTTTTATCAATCAACTGCGGATCGACAGGTTCTTCGCTCACCAGAATGGTGACGCTGGCACCCTGAGGTTCGTAATCCTGACGGGCAATATTCAGGATATTGGCGCCGATGATAGAGCAGGTTTCTGACAGAATTTCGGTCAGACGGTTAGCGTTGTAGAGTTCGTCGATATAGGCGATGTATCCGTCGCGCTCTTCGGCGGTTTTGGCATAGCAGATATCGTAAATACAAAAACTCAGACTTTTAGTCAGGTTGTTAAAGCCATGCAGTTTCAGTTTTTTCAATTTCTTATCTTCTCCTTAGGACGATGCTGTCGCCAGCGCGTCTTGCAGATACTGGGGTAAGGCAAACGCTGCCGTGTGGATTGCCGGGTTGTAATAGCGACACTTAAGGCCAGAGGTGTGAAAACGCGCCTGGATGATTTCAGTCGACAGGTGGCGCAACGCTTCATTATCGGTCGCCCACGCGAAAGTCATTATGCCGCCGTAGTAGGTGGGGATCGCCGCCTGGTAGAAGCCAACGTCGGCGAAGTAATGGCTGAGCTTACGGTGGCTGTCGAGGGCTTCATCCTGTTGCAGGAAGCAGACGCCGTTCTGCGCGACAAAGATCCCGCCCGGATTCAGGCAGCGTTTACAACCTTCGTAGAATGCCGAGGTGAACAGACTCTCACCGGGACCGATCGGATCGGTGCAGTCGGAGATGATCACATCAAACGTGTTCTGCGTCTGGTTGACGTAATTCACGCCGTCGTCGATCACCAGCGTAAAGCGCGGATCGTCATAGCTACCGGCGTTGTGGTTGGGCAGATACTGGCGGCAGAACGAGACAACGCCAGCATCGATTTCCACCATCGTGATGGTTTCAACGTTTTTGTGCCGGGTGACTTCGCGCAGCATCGCACCGTCGCCACCGCCGATAATCAGTACGTGTTTCGCGTGACCGTGAGCCATCAACGGAACGTGCGTCATCATCTCATGATAGATAAACTCATCGCGCTCGGTGGTCTGCACCACGCCGTCCAGCGCCATTACGCGACCAAAGGCGGCGTTTTCGAAGATGATGAGATCCTGATGCGCGGTCTTCTCGTGATAAAGAACGTTATCGACGGCAAAGTACTGCCCAAACTGGTCGTGTAGCGTTTCATGCCACTGTGGTTTTTCGGCCATAGGGTGATGCCTCCTTTGTTAACACCCGTAAAAAAAGGGCGCAACATCATAGCTAACAATGACCGTTGATGCACGGTCATTGTTTCAGCAACAGGGACGGGAGGTTATTTGACGTAAGCCAGCAGGCTCAGGGAGTCGCGCGCCAGCGCTTTGCATTTTTTGGCGACAGGGATACCGATACCGCTGAGATCGCGATAGCTGTCTTCGCCGAGGGATTTCATATCGAAGGTGTCGTAATTGCTGAGGTCCCACTGGTTTTGCTGAGCAAAGAAGACCAGTGCGCGGCGAATCTGCCCGTTGGGTAAATTCTGGTAGCCGCAGTCATTTTTCAGAAAGACAAAAACGGCCGTCAAATCGGCCATATCTTCGGCTTCAGATTCACTGAGCGCATAGCTGTTTGCGCATACGGCCATCAGGCTGCCGAACAACACGGTTCTGAAAAACGTCTTCATTGCTTCTACCACTGCATTACGGAAAGTCAACGTTAGCATACTGGAGGCGAAGCGACGACTTTTATTATCTATTAAGTGATATCCCTGGCTTGACCTTGCCGTAAGGGGAGGGTCTATGCTCAGAGATTAGCGTTATTTCGCCTGCAGCAAAATAAGGAAATAATTATGCAACGTCGTGATTTCTTAAAATATTCTGTGGCTCTGGGGCTGTCGTCAGCCTTACCGCTCTGGAGCCGCACCGTTTTTGCCGCCCAACGCCCCACGTTGCCCATTCCCGAGCTTCTCACCGCCGACGCACGTAACCAGATCTCGCTGATGGTGAAAGCGGGTCAGTCGACCTTTGCCGGAAAAGCGGCAACCACCTGGGGCTATAACGGTAATCTGCTCGGGCCTGCGCTGAAGTTGCAAAAAGGCAAAGCGGTGACGGTGGATATCCACAACCAGCTTCAGGAAGAGACCACAGTGCACTGGCATGGGCTGGAGGTGCCGGGTGAGGTGGATGGCGGGCCGCAGGGGATTATCCCGGCGAGCGGAAAACGTACCGTTACGTTTACGCCGGATCAGCGAGCGGCGACCTGCTGGTTTCATCCCCATCAGCATGGGAAAACCGGGCATCAGGTGGCGATGGGCTTAGCGGGGCTGGTTCTGATTGAGGATGAAGAAATTCATAAGCTGCTGCTCCCGAAGCAGTGGGGAATCGACGATATCCCGGTCATCGTGCAGGACAAACGGTTTAACGCGGCCGGGCAGATTGATTATCAGCTTGATGTGATGACGGCGGCTGTAGGCTGGTTTGGCGATACGCTACTGACCAATGGCGCCATTTATCCTCAACATGCTGCGCCGCGCGGCTGGTTACGTCTGCGGTTGCTTAACGGTTGTAACGCCCGTTCACTCAATTTTGCCGCCAGCGATAAGCGTCCGCTGTACGTCATTGCCAGCGACGGCGGGCTGCTGGCGGAACCGGTAAAAGTAAATGAACTGCCCATGCTGATGGGCGAGCGTTTTGAAGTACTGGTGGACGTCAGTGACGGTAAACCGTTTGATTTGGTTACCCTGCCGGTCAGCCAGATGGGGATGGCGATTGCGCCGTTTGATAAGCCGCATCCGGTCATGCGTATTCAGCCGGTTGCCGTGAATGCCTCCGGTACGCTGCCGGACACTCTAAGTACCATGCCTGCGCTACCTGCGGTTGACGGCCTGACGGTACGTAATCTGCAACTGTCGATGGATCCGATGCTCGACATGATGGGAATGCAGATGCTGATGAAAAAGTATGGCGATCAGGCGATGGCGGGCATGCATCACGGGCAGATGCAGGGGCATATGGGCAACATGCAGCATGGCGACATGGGCCATATGAACCACGGCGGTCAGTTTGATTTCCATAACGCGAATAAGATAAACGGCGTGGCGTTCGATATGAACAAGCCGATGTTCGCGGCCAGCAAAGGTCAATATGAACGCTGGGTCATCTCCGGGGTGGGCGATATGATGCTGCATCCGTTCCATATCCACGGTACGCAGTTCCGCATCCTGTCGGAGAACGGCCAGACGCCTGCGGCCCATCGTGCGGGCTGGAAAGATACCGTTCGGGTGGAAGGCAGCGTCAGCGAGGTGTTAGTGAAATTTGATCACATCGCGCCCAAAGAGCATGCCTATATGGCGCACTGTCATCTGCTGGAACATGAAGATACCGGCATGATGTTAGGCTTTACGGTATAAGCGACGGATGGCGATGTCGGTTTTCCCGGAATCGCCATCCATCAGTAATAAGAATAATACCACTCTCATCCTTAATTTCTGAAAATAGATTAGGGCCGTATTTTTATTCCTCTTTCGGGATATACTCGCGGAATCTGACCATCAAACCTGAGGTGAAAAATGGATATTTTCCGTAAAATTGTGGCGGCTTCTTTTGCTATGTTAGTGGCGATTTCTGCTCATGCCGGAATGGACATGGAGCGTAAACACTTTCCCGAGCTGAAGTTAAGCATCGAAATTCCGCAAACGCTGACGCCTATGTCGGCGGAAATGGCGAAAATTAAATACCCGTTTGAGAATCGTCCACAGATCATTTATGGCGACGAGAGAGGTAAAGCCTCACTGGGCGTGACGGCGGGTCGCAACGCACTGCCTGCGGCGCAGCTGGATATGATGAAAGATGCGATGTTGAAAATGTTAGCTAACTACAAACCAGAGGCAGAAGCCGTTACGGTTGATGGGCATAAGGCATGGCTAGTGACTTTCCGCTCTCAGGCTGCGGATAGCGAAATTCTGAATCTGATGCTGATTACCAGTCAGGATAATAAAGCTGTGCAGGTTGCCTTTAATATGACGAAGGATTTAGTTGACCAGTATCAGGATGTCGCAAAAGCGTCATTAATGTCGCTTAAGTTTGACTAATCATTATCGCTAAATATCGATAAGCGCCCGCAAGTATTGTGGGCGTTTTGCGTTAAAAAAAGACAGCGTGGGATTTCCACGCTGTCTCTGCTCAGAACAAAATGGTTTTATTTCGCGTCGTCAGGCAAGGCGTAAGCGACAATATAATCGCCCATCTTCGTACCAAACGAGCCGTGGCCTCCGGCTGAAATTACGACATACTGTTTACCTTTCACCTCATAGGTCATCGGTGTGGCTTGTCCACCGGCTGGCAGACGCCCCTGCCACAGTTTCTCACCGTTGCTCATGTTATAGGCGCGCAGGTAGTTATCCGCCGTGGCGGCAATAAACAACACGTTGCCCGCCGTTGAGATAGGACCGCCCAGCATTGGCATCCCCATATTGAACGGTACTGGAACCGGCATCGGGAACGGCATGCTGTCCTGCGGCGTGCCAATGCGTTTTTTCCAGACTACCTCATTGGTCTTCAGATCCAGCGCGGAGATATAACCCCAGGCCGGTTGCTTACATGGCAGACCAAACGGCGACAGGAATGGGTTCAGCGTGACGCCAAACGGCACGCCATATTGCGGCTGGATGCCGGATTCGGTGCCTGTGCCTTTTGCATCTTTCGGCTGTTCCATCGGATTACCCGGACCGCGTGGGATCAGCTTCGAGACGAACGGCAGCGCCATCGGGTTGGCAATCGCCACCTGACGGTTCGGATCGACCGAGATACCACCCCATTCGAACATCCCGAGGTTGCCCGGGAACACCAGCGTGCCCTGCTCAGACGGCGGGGTAAAGATGCCCTCATAGCGCATCTGGTGGAACATCACGCGGCACACCAGTTGATCGAACATGGTGGCGCCCCACATATCCGCTCCGGTCAGATCTTTTTTCGGACGGAAACTCAGTTCAGAGAACGGCTGCGTTTTGCTGACGTAATCGCCTTTCGCGGCACCCTGCGGAACCGGTTTTTCCGGTGCCGGAACGACCAGTTCACCGTTACGGCGGTCGAGGACAAAGATGTTACCGGTTTTCGCTGGCGCGTAGATAACAGGGACTTTCTCACCGTTGACGGTGATATCCGCCAGCGTCGGCTGGGACGGCATGTCCATATCCCACAGATCGTGGTGGACGGTCTGATAGCTCCAGGCAAGTTTACCGGTGGTCGCGTTCAGCGCCACAATCGAGCTGGCGTAGCGTTCCTGCTCTGGCGTACGGTTACCCCCCCAGATATCCGGCGTAGTCACCCCCATCGGCAGATAGACCAGATCCAGCTTCGCGTCGTAGGCCGCCGGAGCCCAGGAGTTCGGCGAGTTAAAGGTAAAAGAGTGCTCATCGGAAGGGATTGCATTCGGGTCTTTCGCACCCGGATCGAACGCCCACAGCAGTTTACCGTTATTGACGTCAAAACCACGGATCACGCCCGAGGTTTCGCGGGTGGAGAAGTTATCCGTTACTGAACCAGCAATCACAATCGTTTTATCGGTGATGATTGGCGGCGATGTTGGCTCATACAGACCCGGCGTGGTGTCCGGCATGTTGGTCTGCAGATTCAGAATACCTTTGTTGGCAAAGGTTTCACACAGCTTGCCGGTTTCGGCATTCACCGCAAACAGACGACCGTCGTTGACGGGCAGGATGATACGGCGCGGACAGTCGGCAACCACTTCCGGGGACGCGTTATCGGCTTTCGCTTCATGGTACGACACGCCACGGCAGGTCACGTGCTGGAAGCTGGTGTTGGTATTGAGTTGCGGATCGAAATGCCACTTCTCTTTACCGGTAGCGGCATCCAGCGCGAACAGACGCTGATGGGCGGTACAAAGATACAGCGTATCGCCAACCTTAATCGGCGTCACTTCATTGGTGATTTCACCCGGATCGTTCGGCTGCTTCAAGTCACCGGTGCGGAACACCCACGCTTCTTTCAGATTGTGGACGTTATCGGCGTTGATCTGTTTGAGCGGCGAGAAACGCTGGCCTTCCTGATTACGACCATACGCGGGCCAGTCGTTGTCCGAAATGGCGGAGATAGGTTCGGCTGGTGTGGCGTCGGCGCTCAGCGTGCCGTTGATCTCCTGCGGATCATGAAAGCCCGCCCAGGTGAGGAGCCCGCCGCTGATCAGCAGGGCCACCACCAGAGCGGCTACGGCACCGCGGGAAGGGACGAGCAGGCGATGCCAGACGAACGGTAAAATCAGCCAGATGCCGAAGAAGACCAGAATATCGCTGCGCGGCGTCAGCGCCCAAAAGTCGAACCCGACCTCCCACACGCCCCAAATCAGGGTGGCGAGGAGCAGGGCGGCGTACAGCCAGAGTGCGGAACGTTTGCTGCGCCAGAGCAATACGGCAACGCCCAGCATCACCAGTCCCGCAATCGGGTAGTACCAGGAGCCGCCAATGGCGACCAGCCAGCCTCCGCCGATCAAAAGATAAAGCCCGCATAGCGCTGCAAAGAGGGCCGTTAGCGTCACGAGTAACCGTGGCGAACGTGCGTTGTTATCTGCCATAAAAATACACCATCTCAATTTGTTAATTTTTTAGTAGCAATTAATTATAGGATTTAACATGTGTGATCGTCATCACAAAATGAGCTTTATTAAGAGATGCCGCGAATAAATACTTTTACTGGTATACTGCGTGCCTTGCGCTTAGATGCTGACTTATCAAGAGCAGGCATTGAGTGATTTGTTTTTAAATCATATGGTTAGAGATATGAAACATACTGTAGAAGTCATGATCCCCGAAGCGGAGATCAAAGCGCGTATCGCTGAACTGGGCCGTCAGATTACTGAGCGTTATAAAGACAGCGGCAGTGATATGGTGCTGGTGGGTCTGCTACGTGGCTCATTCATGTTTATGGCGGACCTGTGCCGTGAAGTGCAGGTATCTCATGAAGTCGATTTTATGACCGCCTCCAGCTACGGTAGCGGCATGTCCACCACCCGAGACGTCAAGATCCTTAAAGATCTCGATGAAGACATTCGCGGCAAGGACGTGCTGATTGTGGAAGACATTATCGACTCCGGTAACACGCTGTCGAAAGTGCGTGAAATCCTGAGCCTGCGTGAACCGAAATCCCTGGCGATTTGCACCCTGCTGGATAAACCCTCTCGCCGTGAAGTGAACGTTCCGGTCGAGTTCATCGGGTTCTCCATTCCGGATGAGTTCGTGGTGGGTTACGGTATTGATTACGCTCAGCGCTATCGTCATCTGCCGTATGTCGGCAAAGTGGTGCTGCTGGACGAATAAGCGTAAAAAAGCCGGGAAAATCCCGGCTTTGACTGGATACATCCCTGGTGTATGACCGGGGATTTTTATTTGTGATTGACGTGCTTCTGGCTGAGGTTAGACACGCCCTGACGATAACGCTGCTCCAGGGTGGCGCGACTGGTCGCGGTCACTTCCAGATCGCGCAGCAGGCCGTCGTGAATACCGTATGCCCAGCCGTGGATGGTCACTTTCTGACCCCGTTTCCAGGCTGACTGCATGATGGTGGAGTGGCCCAGGTTATACACCTGTTCCATCACGTTCAGCTCGCACAGCGTGTCCATACGGCGCTCTTGCGGCATTTCACCCAGCAATGAGCTATGTTTGAACCAGATATCACGGATATGCAGCAGCCAGTTGTCGATGAGGCCCAGTTCCGGGTTATCGACCGCAGCCTGTACGCCGCCACACCCGTAGTGACCACAGATAATAATGTGTTCAACTTCGAGGACATCAACGGCATACTGAACAACAGAGAGGCAGTTGAGGTCGGTGTGGATGACCAGGTTGGCCACATTACGGTGGACAAATAATTCGCCCGGTTCAAGACCGGTTAAACGTTCTGCGGGAACGCGACTGTCGGAACATCCAATCCATAGAAAGCGCGGTTTTTGCGCTTGCGCCAGTTTCTCAAAAAATCCGGAATCCTCTTCCACCAGCATTTTTGACCATAGTGCATTGTTGCTGATGAGTGTATCTATGTCTTTCATGGAGGTTAACGACCTGTAACCAAATAAGTGCGTTGGGCTAATATAGGGCAACTCCGGGATTATTTAAACCACATATAAAGTGTAAGTACGTAAGGTAAGTAAAAATTTATGACCATTGCGCTGGAACTTCAACAACTTAAAAAAACCTATCCTGGCGGTGTTCAGGCACTGCGCGGGATAGATTTACAGGTCGAAGCGGGGGATTTTTACGCGCTTCTGGGGCCGAACGGGGCAGGCAAGTCGACCACTATCGGTATCATCAGCTCGCTGGTGAATAAATCGTCCGGGCGCGTCAGCGTCTTTGGTTACGATCTCGAAAAAGATGTCGTCAACGCCAAACGTCAACTCGGGCTGGTGCCACAGGAATTTAACTTCAACCCGTTTGAGACCGTACAGCAGATTGTGGTCAATCAGGCGGGCTACTACGGCGTGGAGCGAAAAGAAGCGGTTGAGCGCAGCGAAAAGTATTTAAAACAACTCGATCTGTGGGAAAAACGCAACGAACGTGCGCGGATGTTATCCGGCGGGATGAAGCGCCGTCTGATGATCGCCCGCGCGCTGATGCACGAGCCGAAGCTACTGATTCTCGATGAACCGACAGCGGGCGTCGATATTGAACTTCGCCGCTCAATGTGGGGATTTTTGAAGGATTTAAACGATAAAGGCACCACGATCATTCTGACCACTCACTATCTGGAAGAGGCAGAAATGCTCTGCCGCAACATCGGGATTATTCAGCACGGCGAGCTGGTCGAAAACACCTCGATGAAGAACCTGCTCTCTAAGCTCAAATCCGAAACCTTCATTCTCGATCTGGCGGCGAAAAGTCCGTTACCGCAGCTGGAGGGCTATCACTATCGGCTGGTGGATACCTCTACGCTGGAAGTGGAAGTGTTGCGTGAGCAGGGAATTAACAGCGTGTTCAGCCAGCTCAGCGCGCAGGGCATTCAGGTATTGAGTATGCGTAACAAAGCGAACCGCCTTGAAGAGCTGTTTGTGTCACTGGTTCATGAAAAACAAGGAGATCGCGTATGATGCAGCTTTACTGGGTCGCGCTGAAAAGCATCTGGGCGAAAGAAATTAACCGTTTTATGCGGATCTGGATCCAGACGCTGGTGCCGCCCGTCATCACCATGACGCTCTATTTTATTATCTTCGGCAACCTGATTGGTTCCCGCATTGGCGAGATGCACGGTTTCAGCTATATGCAGTTTATCGTGCCGGGTCTAATCATGATGGCGGTCATCACCAACGCGTATGCGAACGTGGCGTCGTCATTCTTTAGCGCCAAATTCCAGCGCAACATTGAAGAGCTGCTGGTTGCGCCGGTGCCGACACACGTGATTATCGCCGGTTTTGTCGGCGGCGGTGTGGCGCGCGGACTGTGCGTCGGGGTGCTGGTGACGGCGATTTCACTGTTCTTTGTTCCGTTCCAGGTGCATTCGTGGCTGTTTGTGGCGCTGACGCTGGTTCTGACGGCGATTCTGTTTTCACTGGCGGGGCTGTTGAACGCCGTATTTGCGAAAACCTTTGATGATATCAGCCTGATCCCGACGTTTGTCCTGACGCCGCTGACCTATCTCGGTGGGGTGTTTTACTCCCTGACGCTGCTGCCGCCGTTCTGGCAGGGCTTATCGCAACTGAACCCAATCGTCTATATGATTAGCGGCTTCCGCTACGGCTTCCTCGGCATTCACGATGTGCCGTTAGTGACTACGTTTGGCGTGCTGGTGGTCTTTATTGTGGTGTTTTATCTGCTGTGCTGGTCTTTAATCCAGCGCGGTCGCGGGTTGCGTAGCTGACCGTTTTCACCCTCTCCTCCCGGTGAGGAGAGGGTGATTGTTGACCATTGTCATCATTCTCCATTTGTCACTCTGATAAACTACTTGCCTGCTAATGAGGTGAGAAATGCTAGGCTGGGTCATAACCTGTCATGACGATAAGGCTGAGGAACTGCTGAGCCTTCTGGAAAAAAAACACGGCTCACTGGCGCAATGCCGGGCGGTGAATTTTTGGCGTGGATTGAGCGCGAACATGCTGAGTCGGATGATGTGCGACGCATTGCATGCTACGGATTCCGGTGATGGCGTCATCTTTCTGACCGACCAGCCCGGTGCGGCGCCGTATCGCGTGGCGTCACTGCTGAGCCATAAACATCCGCAGTGTGAAGTCATTTCCGGCATTTCTGTAACGTTGCTGGAGCAAATGCTCCCAACACGAGAATCCATGAGTAGTCAGGCGTTTCGCGACCAGATAGTTGCTCTTGGTGGGCCAGAGGTGACCAGTCTTTGGCATCAGCAACAGAAAAATCCTCCCTTTGTTCTGCTGCACGATTTGTATGAGTATTGATCATTCTTATTAATGAGGTGAATTGATACAATCGCTGCGTTGTTTCTTGCCCCGGTTATGGTTAATGATGAAATATCTGTTTCTGCTGCTGCTGTCCCTCTCTACAGTCGTCAGTGCGGCGTTGCCTGCTCGCTATATGCAAACCACTGAAGATGCGGCTATTTGGGCGCAAATAGGCGATGACATGGTGACCGTGGGAAATATTCGCGCCGGACAGATTATTTCTGTCATTCCGGTCGCGGCGGATTATTACGAATTCAAATTCGGTTTTGGCACCGGGTTTATTGATAAGGGCCATCTGGAACCGGTGCAGGGTAAACAACGCGTTGAGGACAGCCTCGGCGATCTCAATAAACCGCTCAGCAATCAGAATCTGATCACCTGGCAAGCCACCCCCGTTTATAACGCACCGAATATTGGTAGTGCGCCGTTTGGCATACTGGCGGATAATCTGCGTTATCCCATCATCAGTAAACTGAAAGACCGGCTGAATCAAACCTGGTATCAGATTCGCATTGGCGACCGGCTGGCCTGGATAAGCGCCCTCGATGCCCAGGAAGACCGTGGATTGCCTGTGCTGACCTATCAC
This sequence comes from Citrobacter sp. CtB7.12, assembly GCF_001297795.1. Taxonomy (NCBI): domain Bacteria; kingdom Pseudomonadati; phylum Pseudomonadota; class Gammaproteobacteria; order Enterobacterales; family Enterobacteriaceae; genus Citrobacter; species Citrobacter sp. CtB7.12. The sequence continues at coordinate 17,855 of NZ_LIFT01000020.1, forward strand.
CATATTCTGCGCGATGAAGAGAACACCCGTTTTCGTCATACCTCCACCACCACGTCAGTTCGCGCCTTCAGCAACCAGATGACCTGGCTGCGCGATCGCGGATACCGTACGCTGACGATGGCGCAAGTGGAAGGCTATGTGCGTAACAACATGAATCTGCCCGCGCGAGCGGTGGTGATTACCTTTGATGACGGCCTGAAGTCAGTGAGTCGTTATGCTTATCCGGTGCTGAAGCAGTATGGGATGAAGGCCACGGCGTTTATTATCTCGTCGCGAATTAAAGTTCGCCCACAAAAATGGGACCCCAAATCGCTGCAGTTTATGAGTATTTCAGAGCTTAATGGTATCCGCGACGTGTTTGACTTTCAGTCCCATACGCACTTTTTACATCGGGTCGACGGCTATCACCGGCCAATCCTGCTCAGCCGCAGCCATCACAATATTCTGTTTGATTTTGCACGCTCCCGGCGTGCGCTGGCCCCGTTTAATCCCCATGTCCTTTATCTTTCGTATCCGTTTGGCGGTTATAACGCGACGGCCGTAAAAGCCGCGGAAGAGGCTGGATTTCACCTGGCGGTGACTACGATGAAAGGGAAGGTGAAGCCGGGGGATAATCCGTTTTTACTGAAACGCCTGTATATCTTAAGAACGGATTCGCTGGAGACGATGTCGCGGCTGATCAGCAATCAGCCGCAGGGGTAGTTCGTTTACGCAACCTGAACCGGAATGGCTTTTGCGGTGCGTTTCATTTCATTATCGCCTTCGAAGTAAGCGACCTTTGGCTGCCAGCGGCGCGCTTCTTCGTCTGACATGGTCACGAAGCTGGCGATGATCACAATGTCGCCCACGCTGGCACAGTGTGCCGCTGCGCCGTTGACGGAGATGATTCTGGAACCGCGCTCGGCGGCAATCGCATAGGTGGAAAAGCGTTTACCGTTGCTCACGTTCCAGATATCGATGGCTTCATTTTCCAGAATCCCGGCGGCATCCAGAAAATCCTGATCGATGGCGCAGGAACCTTCATAGTGCAGGTCCGCCTGAGTTACTTTCACGCGGTGGAGTTTGCCCTGCAGCATAGTGCGAATCATAACGTCTACCTTAAACTCGTATCGATAACGAAGCAGGTCGAAACCTGCTTTGAGAAATTTCTCAGGCAGTATTGCCCGATTTTTAACCCCTGTCTACTGGGTTAATGCAACCGTCTGATTGTCAATTAACCGTGCCTGGCCAAGCCATGCGGCAACCAGAATCACCGCACGCTGGCTGCTTTCGGTTAGCTCAAGCAGCGTGTCAGCATCGCGGATCTGAATGTCATCGGGGCGGAAGCCTTTTTCCGTCAGCTCCTGTTCAGCGATGGCAATAATCTCTTCCAGTTCACGCTCGCCAGCCTGCAGTTTCTCCGCGATGCGGCCCATCACTTTGTACAAACCTGGGGCGATTTTGCGTTGTTCGGCCGTCAGATAACCGTTACGCGAACTCAGGGCTAAACCGTCTTTGGCGCGAATAATCGGCACGCCGACGATCTCGATGTCGTAGCCCATGTCGGCAACCATTTTGCGGATCAGCGCCAGTTGCTGGAAGTCTTTCTCGCCAAAGCAGGCGACGTCCGGTTGTACCAGATTGAACAACTTGCTGACGATGGTTGAAACCCCACGGAAATGGCCCGGGCGGCTGGCGCCTTCCAGCATCGTCGAAAGGCCGGGGACATCCACGTAGGTCTGCCCGTCGGTGCCCTGAGGATAGATTTGGTCCGGTGCGGGAGCAAAGACGAAATCCACCTTACGCTTGTTCAGTTTTTCGCAGTCTTCCTGCAGCGTGCGGGGGTAGCGCACCAGATCGTCCGGACGGTCAAACTGCATTGGGTTGACGAAAATACTCACCACCACGATGTCCGCACGGGCTTTGGCTTCATCCACCAGCTTCATGTGACCATCATGCAGGTTGCCCATCGTCGGCACCAGCGCAATGCGCTTCCCTTCCTGACGGGCTCTGCGGATATGCTGGCGCAGCAGCGGCAGGGTTTCAATAATCAGCACAACAAGACTCCTTAATGGAAACTGTGTTCTTCGCCCGGATAGACGCCGGACTCAACCTCGGCAATATACTGCCGTACCGCGGCGCGCATGTCGCCTGCTTGCGTAAGGAAATTTTTGGCAAATTTCGGAATATGGCCGCCGGTGATGCCAAAGGCGTCGTGCATGACTAAAATTTGTCCGTCGGTCACGTTGCCTGCACCGATACCGATAACCGGAATGGAGAGCGCCTCCGTCACGCGTTTGGCCAGTTCAACCGGAACGCATTCCAGCACGATGAGCTGCGCGCCTGCGGCTTCCAGCGCCAGGGCATCGTCCAGCAAAACCTGTCCGGCATCGCCACGGCCCTGAATTTTATAGCCGCCGAAAATATTGACCGACTGTGGCGTCAGGCCCAGGTGTCCGCAGACGGGGACCGCGCGCTCGGTGAGCATTTTCACGGTCTCCACCAGCCAGGCGCCACCTTCAATCTTGACCATATTCGCGCCCGCACGCATGACGGTGGCCGAATTTTCAAAGGCCTGTTCCGGCGTCGCGTAAGCCATAAACGGCAGATCGGCGAGCAGCAGGCAATTCGGCGCGCCGCGACGCACCGCCTGCGTGTGGTAAGCGATATCCTCAACCGTCACCGGCAGGGTGGAGTCATGCCCCTGTACTGTCATCCCCAGGGAATCCCCGACCAGCATCACATTGATCCCTTCGTCGGCAAACAGTCTGGCGAAACTGTAGTCATAAGCAGTAATGGTGGCGAAGCGTTTTTTCTCTTGTTTGCACTTCTGCAACAGCGAGAGGGTGGTCGGTTTCATAACATTTCCTGATGGTGAACGTCATATTTACCGGCATTCTAACAGTCACATTCAGGGGGGCAATTGTTTTAAGCAACTGTTTGCGCGAAAGCAATAAACAGGAAATGAGGTGAGGGCCATTACCAGTGTGCGGGTTTTTCTGCACCAAGATGAGTGAGTCTCTGTTGCAGTGAGGTACCGTCAGGGAAGTGCAGGTCAGGGGCGATTTCGAACAGCGGCCAGAGCATAAAACCGCGATTTTTCATATCGTAATGCGGCACGGTCAGGCGTTCGCTGTTGATGACGCGATCGCCAAACAGCATGATATCCAGGTCTAACGTGCGCGGTCCCCAGCGTTCGGCCTTGCGTACCCGGCCCTGCTGGAGTTCGATGCGCTGGGTGTGGTCGAGCAGGGCTTCTGGTTCGAGCGTTGTTTCCAGCGCCACGGCGGCGTTCAGGTAATCGGGCTGATCCTGTGGGCCCAGCGGCGGGGTTCGATAAAAAGAAGAGATGGCGACAATCTGGCTTTCGGGGATCTCGCCTATCGCGTTGACGGCAGCATTGACCTGCTCCAGAGGAGAGGCCAGATTACTGCCCAGTGCGATATAAACGAGGGTCATGCCGTTCCTTCACGACGCGGCGCACGCTTGCGCGGACGACGGTGACGACGGCGCGGCGATGGATCTTCATCCAGCTCGTTCAGCATGCCTTTCTGCTCGGGTGGCGCAGAAACCTGGAATTCTCCCCACCACTGCGCCAGACGCTGCAGTTCGGCATTGTTTTCCACTTCAGCACGCAGAGCGAGTAAATCATATGCGGCGCGGAATTTCGGATGCTCCATCAGCTTCCACGCGCGTTTACCCTGACGACGGGACATGCGCAGCTGTAGCTGCCAGATATCGCGGGTCAGCGACGTGAGGCGTTTCGGGATTGCCAGCGAACGGCAGGCTTCATCGAGCACTTCATTCATTGCCAGCGCAAACGCGTCATAGTAGGCCAGACCGCTTTCCTGGGCGATTTTCTGCGCCATTTCCAGCAGCGGATACCAGAACATCGCGGCAAACAGGAAGGCCGGGTTAACGCGCATATCGTTATGAATGCGGTTATCGGTATTTTTCAGTACCTGCGCGATGATACGTTCCATTGCGCTGTCGCCATTCTCGGTGAAATAGCGCGTAATGGTCGGGAACAATGGTTGGAACAGGCTGTATTCGCGCAGCTTTTTATAAGTTTCATAGCCGTAGCCCGCCTGTAGCAGCTTCAGCGCCTCTTCAAACAGACGCGCAGGCGGGATATCGTTGAGCAGCGTGGCCAGGCGCGGGATCGGCTCTGCCGTTTCCGGGCTGATCTTCATATCGAGCTTGGCTGCGAAACGCACGGCGCGCAGCATCCGCACCGGATCTTCGCGATAGCGGGTTTCCGGATTGCCGATCAGGCGAATCACGCCATCTTCCAGATCCTGCATGCCGCCGACATAGTCGCGAACGGTGAAATCGGCGACGCTGTAATAAAGGCTGTTAATGGTGAAGTCACGGCGCTGGGCGTCTTCTTCGATGGAGCCGAAAATGTTGTCGCGCAGCAGCATGCCGTTTTGTCCGCGCTGGGACGTGGTGCGGTCGCTTTCGCTGCCTTCGTGGTGACCTCGAAAGGTGGCGACTTCAATAATTTCAGGGCCAAACATGACGTGCGCCAGACGGAAACGGCGGCCAACAAGACGGCAATTGCGGAACAGCTTGCGCACCTGGTCCGGCGTCGCATTGGTTGTGACGTCAAAATCTTTCGGTTTTTTGCCGAGCAGAAGGTCGCGGACGCCACCGCCAACCAGCCAGGCTTCATATCCCGCTTTATTCAGCCTGTACATTACCTTCAGGGCATTTTCACTGATATCTTTGCGTGAAATAGCGTGCTGCTCGCGCGGGATGACCGTCATACGCGGACGGGCGACGGCAATTTCGGCCTCGCTCTCCTCGCGGCTTAGCACCTTGCGGCAAAAATTAGCGACTCGGGTAAAAATAGTGCACCTCGGTAGTGTCAAACAATATTCAGAATTCAGTTCAAATCGTTGGCTGTGTAAAAATAGCGGCTAATCATAGCTCAGCACGACGTATTTGAGAATGCCGGATTTACAATCGCCGATTCAGGTATCGTCGAAAGCGTCCAGTTTGCCACGGCGGATGCCAGGATCTCATCGACGCGCATCTCCTGCCACGGCAAATCGCTCTGTTGCCCGAGAAAGTGTAGCGCGTCGATAAGAACAGGGCGTGGATCGCCGTGCGGCAAGGCAGGGGCATGATTCTGTTTGGAAAGTTTAGCGCCTTGTTCATTGAGCGCCAGCGGTAGATGAATATAGTCGGGAGGCGTCCAGCTGAACTGCTGGTACAGTGAAATTTGTCGCACCGTCGGTTCGATCAAATCGGCGCCGCGCACGATTTCGCTGACCCCCTGAAAATGGTCATCCACCACCACCGCCAGGTTATAGGCGAACAGTCCATCACGGCGATGGATAATAAAATCCTCTCTCGCCAGTCGTTCGTCAGCCTGAATGTCTCCGCGCAGCCGATCGTGAAAACGGGTGACAGGATGCCGCTGTTTAATCCGCACCGCCGCCTGTTCCGGCCCGTGGTGTAACTCACGGCAATGACCATCATATATTCCGCCAATGCTCTGGATCCGCGCACGGGTACAGGTGCAGTAGTAGCTCAGCCCCCGGTCGTATAACCAGGCGAGCGCTTCGCGGTAGGCGTCATGGCGTTGTGACTGCCATAAAATGTCGCCATCCCAGTGCAGGCCGTAATGTTCCAGTTGACGCAGAATAGTGTCAGCGGCACCGGGAACTTCACGAGGGGGATCAATATCTTCTATACGTACTCGCCATACTCCCTGACGGGCGCGAGCCTGTAAGTAGCTGCCCAGCGCAGCAATGAGGGAGCCAAAATGCAGTTCACCGGAAGGCGATGGAGCGAATCGGCCAATGTAGTGTGAGTCAGTCATCTTTGTGTAAAAATGAACAGGCGGGGAAAGCCCCGCCTGTTGTAAACGTTTCAAACGCCAGGCCTTAGCCCGCCATCTGTTTTTCGCGAATTTCAGCCAGCGTTTTGCAGTCGATGCACAGATCGGCTGTCGGACGCGCTTCCAGGCGACGAATACCAATTTCCACACCGCAGGATTCGCAGTAGCCGAAATCTTCGTCTTCAACCTTCTTCAGCGTTTTCTCGATCTTTTTGATCAGTTTGCGCTCACGGTCACGGTTACGCAGTTCGAGGCTGAACTCTTCTTCCTGTGCGGCACGGTCTACCGGGTCCGGGAAGTTGGCAGCTTCATCCTGCATATGAGTAACGGTGCGATCGACTTCATCCCTAAGTTGATTACGCCATGCTTCAAGAATACGCCTGAAGTGCGACAGCTGGGCTTCGTTCATATACTCTTCGCCCGGTTTCTCCTGGTACGGCTCCACCCCAGCGATGGCGAGAATACTCAGGGACGATGTTTTACGGTTTTGCCCTTCTTGCATGTTGCTTCTCCTTAACACGCACTATCGATCCCCATGTTCGGGGGAAAAATCAGGTCGCTATAAATAGCAGATGCTTTTCCGGATAGCAATTAACTAAACGTAACACTTGACAACCCTGTGAGGAAAAGCGTATTTGCGCACGCGACCAGAATACTAAATAACCAATTGTTTACAACACTATAAAGTGACAGTTAATGGCTCTATCAGAGTCATACTATCGGCAGAAAGTTCCGCTTTATAAACCAGAATTTCTACCCCCTTACGCTGTGCTTCGAACAATAGTTGCGCATATTTCGCGTCAATATGGCGCGCGGGTGAAAACCGTGTAATGGCGGAGTGCAGGACGGCAAAGAAAATCACTGCGCGTTTGCCCTCAGCCGCTACGCTCATCAGTTCCCGAAGATGTTTCTGACCTCGTTCAGTGATGGCATCGGGAAAATAACCAAAATCCTTTTCCGCTAACGTTACCGATTTCACTTCAATATAGCAGTCAGGCCGCGAATCTGCCTGTAACATAAAATCAATGCGGCTCCGTTCGGCGCCGTATTTTACTTCGCTTCTCAGCGTGGAATAACCTGAAAGTTCTGAAACTCGCCCCTGTTCAATGGCCTCTTTCGTCAGCCTGTTAGCCCATAACGTATTCACACAAATTAACGCGCCCGTCTGGGTTTGCGTTAATTCCCAGGTGTGCGGATATTTGCGTTTACTATTCTCCGACGTCGAATACCAGACCGTATCACCGGGCGTTGCACACCCGGTCATCGCCCCGGTGTTAGGGCAGTGTAGCGTGAGTTCAGTCCCGTCAGGTGTGATCACATCGGCTAAAAAGCGTTTATACCGCTGAACCAGCGTCGCGCGCTGGAGAGAAGGAGTAAATTGCATCGCGCATTTCCTTAATTAGTCGCTGAGCGTCCAGCGCTGAAGTTCCGTATAACGCGTGCGACCGCGTGCAAAGGTCGAGGCATAGAGGGTAAATTCCGTCACCGGAAAGGACCAGCAAAAGCCCGGCGGCGGGATCGCCACCGCATGGCTTGCATCGCGCAGTAGCGTGACGTGAGGGTGAAACGGCTGCGGACTCTGATAACAACCGCTGCGCGCCGCCTGGGCTCGCAGCATATTGGCCAGTTGCAGCAGCCCACGTGGGGACTGACGCGTCCCCAGCCAGACCACACGAGAGCGTAACCACTGCCCGGCATCATCGAGATTGAGCGTAAAACCCGGCTGGCGAATGCGTCCGGCAAGGGCGATCAGCGCCTGTTGTTTGTCTGCGCTCACATCGCCTAAAAACGCCAGCGTTAAATGCAGATTTTCGGCCGCGACCGGTCGCCCCGCTTCAGGGGGGAAATGCGCCGCTCGCCACTGTATTATCTCTTCGCGCACGGTGGTGGGGAGTTCGAGGGCAAAAAACAGCCGTTTCGGCTCAGACATCTTAGGTACTCGGTTATGAATTAACGCGATGCTACAATGCGGCGCGAAGAATGTTAACCCTCTGGAGCCATTTGTGACGTCGTTACCTGTTGCCGCTGTACTGCCTGAATTGCTTACCGCTCTGGATTCTGCGCCGCAGGTTCTGCTGAGCGCGCCGACGGGTGCCGGTAAGTCAACCTGGTTACCGCTACAGTTTCTGGCACATAAAGGGTTCGAAGGGCGGATTATCCTGCTGGAACCGCGTCGTCTGGCGGCACGAAACGTGGCGCAAAGGCTTGCGGAACTGCTCAATGAAAAGCCCGGTGAGACGGTCGGTTACCGGATGCGATCGCAATCCTGCGTCGGGCCAGCAACACGGCTTGAGGTGGTTACCGAAGGGGTTCTGACGCGTATGATCCAGCGTGACCCGGAACTCAGTGGCGTTGGGCTGGTGATCCTCGATGAATTTCACGAACGCAGTTTGCAGGCGGATCTCGCACTGGCGCTGCTGCTGGATGTGCAGCAAGGGCTGCGCGACGATCTCAAACTGTTGATTATGTCCGCCACGCTGGATAACGATCGCCTGCAACAGTGCCTGCCGGATGCGCCGGTGATCGTTTCCGAAGGGCGCGCCTTTCCCGTTGAGCGGCGTTATCAACCGCTGGCGTCGCAATTGCGTTTCGACGAAGCCGTGGCGGTCGCCTGCGCCGAGCTGCTGCGCAGAGAGCCAGGCTCGCTGCTGCTGTTTCTACCCGGTGTCGGGGAGATCCTGCGCGTACAGGAGCAATTAAGTACGCGAGTCGGCAGCGATGTGCTGCTGTGTCCGCTGTATGGCGCGCTGTCGCTCAACGATCAGCGCAAAGCGATTTTGCCGGCCCCGGACGGGATGCGCAAAGTTGTGTTGGCAACCAATATTGCGGAAACCAGTCTGACCATTGAGGGGATTCGACTGGTGGTGGATTGCGCGCAGGAGCGGGTGGCGCGGTTTGATGCGCGAACCGGGTTGACCCGGCTTATCACTCAGCGCATTAGCCAGGCCTCAATGACCCAGCGCGCCGGGCGTGCCGGGCGTCTGGAGCCGGGGATTTGTCTGCATCTGCTGGCGAAAGAGCAGGCGGAACGCGCGGCAGCACAGGGGGATCCTGAGATGTTGCACAGCGATCTCTCCGGTTTGCTGATGGAGTTGTTGCAGTGGGGATGTCGCGATCCCGCGCAACTCACCTGGCTGGATCTGCCACCCGCCGTCAACGTACAGGCGGCGAAACGATTACTGCACATGCTGGGCGCGCTGGATGACGAGCAGCTCAGTGCGATAGGGCAAAAAATGGCGGCGTTGGGTAACGATCCGCGCCTGGCCGCGATGCTAGTCAGTGCTGCCACGCCCGACGATGCAGCTACGGCAGCAAAGCTGGCAGCCATTCTTGAGGAGCCGCCGCGGATGGGCAATACCGATCTGGGAGTGGCGTTTTCCCGCCATCAGCCTGCCTGGCAGCAGCGCAGTCAGCAACTTCTCAAACGTCTGAATGTTCGTAACGGCGAAGCGGATGCGTCGCGCATCGCCCCACTGCTGGCCCAGGCCTTTGCCGATCGCATCGCGCGTCGACGCAGCCAGGACGGGCGTTATCAACTGGCGAACGGTATGGGCGCGGCGCTGGATGTCGATGATGCGCTGGGGCGGCACGAATGGTTGATTGCGCCTCTGTTGCTGCAGGGGAGCGCGTCGCCGGATGCGCGGATCCTGCTGGCGCTGCCGCTCGATATCGACGCGCTTATCTCGCGTTGTCCTGAACTGCTACAGCAGTCTGATACCATTGAGTGGGATGAGGCGCAGGGGACGCTGAAAGCCTGGCGTAGAATGCGGATAGGCGAACTGACGGTTAAAGTCCAGCCGCTGGCAAAACCGTCTGAAGACGAGTTGCATCTGGCGATGCTTAACGGTATCCGCGATAAAGGCCTGAGCGTGCTCAACTGGACGCCTGCGGCAGAACAACTGCGGTTACGTTTGCATTGTGCGGCGAAATGGCTGCCGGAGTATGATTGGCCTGCGGTGGACGACAGGACATTGCTGGCCACGCTGGAGAACTGGCTGCTGCCGCATATGAGCGGCGTGCATTCGCTGCGCGGCCTGAAATCGTTGGATGTTCACCAGGCATTGAGCGGATTACTGAATTATTCCCTGCAGCAACGTCTGGTGAGTTCGTTACCCACACATTACACTGTGCCGACGGGAAGTCGGATAGCCATTCGTTATCACGAAGATAACCCGCCGGCGCTGGCGGTCAGAATGCAGGAGATGTTTGGCGAGGCCAAAACGCCGACTATTGCGGAGGGCCGCGTGCCACTGGTGCTGGAGCTCTTATCCCCCGCGCAGCGACCGTTGCAGATTACTCAGGATTTGGCCGCGTTCTGGCAAGGGTCGTATCGCGACGTGCAAAAAGAGATGAAAGGGCGCTACCCCAAACATGTCTGGCCGGACGATCCGGCGAACACGGCGCCGACGCGGCGAACCAAAAAGTATTCGTAGGCCGGATAAGGCGTTTATGCCGCATCCGGCAAAAGAGCAGTAAAATTGAGAGATTTCTTCTTCTGTCTTCTGACGGAAGAACAGAGAATCAGGCCTTTGCGCCTGAATGTTGCGGAGAAAAAGCATGGCCGGGAATGACCGCGAGCCAATTGGACGCAAAGGGAAACCCACGCGTCCGGTGAAACAAAAGGTGAGCCGTCGCCAACTCAGAGATGATGAGTACGACGACGAATATGATGATGACTATGAGGATGAAGAACCGATGCCGCGTAAAGGTAAAGGCAGAGGGCGTAAGCCTCGTGGTAAGCGCGGCTGGTTGTGGCTGCTGCTGAAAATTGCGATTGTTTTTGCGGTACTGCTTGCCATTTACGGCGTCTATCTGGATCAAAAAATCCGTAGCCGTATCGATGGCAAGGTCTGGCAGTTGCCGGCGGCGGTATATGGCCGGATGGTCAACCTTGAGCCGGAAATGTCGGTCAGCAAAAACGAAATGGTTAAACTGCTGGAAGCCACCCAGTACCGTCAGGTCAGCAAAATGACGCGTCCTGGCGAGTTTACCGTGCAGGCGAACAGTATTGAGATGATCCGCCGTCCGTTTGATTTCCCGGACAGCAAGGAGGGTCAGGTGCGCGCGCGTCTGACGTTCGATGGCGGCCGCCTGGATACCATTGTCAACATGGACAACAACCGCCAGTTCGGTTTCTTCCGTCTCGATCCGCGTTTGATTACCATGCTGTCGTCGCCAAACGGTGAACAGCGTCTGTTTGTCCCGCGTAGTGGCTTCCCGGATCTGCTGGTGGATACGCTGCTGGCGACGGAAGACCGTCATTTCTATGAACATGACGGGGTGAGTCTGTACTCCATCGGTCGCGCGGTGCTGGCGAACCTGACCGCCGGACGCACGGTACAGGGGGCAAGTACCCTGACCCAACAGCTGGTGAAAAACCTGTTCCTCTCCAGCGAACGTTCGTACTGGCGTAAGGCTAACGAAGCCTATATGGCGCTGCTGATGGATGCGCGCTACAGCAAAGATCGTATTCTTGAGCTGTATATGAACGAGGTGTATCTCGGTCAGAGCGGTGATAATGAGATCCGTGGATTCCCGCTGGCGAGCCTGTACTACTTTGGCCGTCCGGTAGAGGAACTGAGCCTTGATCAGCAGGCGCTGCTGGTAGGGATGGTGAAAGGGGCCTCAATCTACAACCCCTGGCGCAACCCGAAACTGGCGCTTGAACGTCGTAACCTGGTGCTGCGCCTGCTGCAACAACAACAGGTGATCGATCAGGAACTCTACGACATGCTGAGCGCGCGTCCGTTAGGCGTGCAGCCGCGCGGTGGGGTGATCTCACCACAGCCCGCGTTTATGCAGATGGTGCGTCAGGAGTTGCAGGCGAAGCTGGGTGATAAAGTAAAAGATCTCTCCGGCGTGAAGATCTTCACCACCTTTGACTCTGTCGCCCAGGATGCCGCTGAGAAAGCCGCCGTTGATGGCATTCCGGAACTGAAGAAACAGCGCAAACTGAGCGATCTTGAAACGGCGATTGTAGTGGTAGACCGCTTCAGTGGCGAAGTCCGCGCTATGGTCGGCGGCGCTGAGCCGCAGTTTGCAGGCTATAACCGCGCGATGCAGGCACGTCGCTCGATTGGTTCACTGGCCAAACCGGCAACCTATCTGACCGCGCTGAGCCAGCCGAAAATCTATCGCCTGAACACCTGGATTGCCGATGCGCCGATTGCGCTGCGTCAACCAAACGGCCAGGTGTGGTCGCCGCAGAACGATGACCGTCGCTACAGCGAAAGCGGAAAAGTGATGCTGGTGGATGCGTTGACGCGTTCTATGAACGTGCCGACGGTCAATCTGGGGATGGCGCTTGGCTTGCCGGCTGTCACCGACACCTGGCTGAAGCTGGGCGTGCCGAAAGAGCAGTTGCATCCGGTTCCGGCTATGCTGCTGGGGGCACTGAACCTGACGCCGATCGAAGTGGCACAGGCGTTCCAGACGATCGCCAGCGGCGGTAATCGTGCGCCGCTTTCCGCGCTGCGTTCGGTCATCGCTGAAGACGGCACTGTGCTGTATCAGAGCTTCCCGCAGGCGGAGCGTGCCGTTCCGGCGCAGGCCGCCTATATGACGCTGTGGACGATGCAGCAGGTGGTGCAGCGTGGTACTGGTCGTCAGCTGGGCGCGAAGTACCCGAATCTGCATCTGGCGGGTAAAACCGGGACCACCAACAACAACGTCGATACCTGGTTTGCCGGTATTGACGGTAGTCAGGTGACCATCACCTGGGTGGGTCGCGATAACAACCAGCCGACGAAGCTGTACGGGGCGAGCGGGGCGATGTCGATTTATCAGCGCTATCTGGCTAACCAGACGCCAACGCCGCTCACGCTGACGCCACCGGAAGATATTGCGGAGATGGGCGTCGACTATGACGGCAACTTTGTCTGCAGTGGCGGTATGCGCACGTTGCCAGTCTGGACCTCCGATCCCGACTCGCTCTGCCAGCAGGGCGAAATGATGCAGCAGCCGACCGGGAACCCGTTCGATCAATCCTCTCAGCCACAGCAACCGCAGCAACAGCCGCCGAAGGAAGAGAAGAAAGACAGCGATGGCGTGGCGGGATGGATTAAGGATATGTTTGGCGGTAACTAACCGCCGTGCCGGATGGCGCTTCGTTTATCCGGCCTACCGGCTCATGCAGGTTTTGGGTGGTAGGCCGGATAAGGCGTTTTCGCCGCCATCCGGCAATGCCTTCACAGAAACATTTCCGGCTTCTTTTTAACCCTTTCTTTTCATCTGGATATTTCTTAACCCCTCAGTTTTGGTAGGGACGCGTATCGCTTGCTATCGCGGCCGCGTTTCGAATATTATTCTGCCGTCATAATAATAATTCTCGTTTACGTTATCATTCACTTTCCATCAGAGATATACCAATGGCGCGTCAAAAAACTGCTCAGCCAAAACACTCGCTGCGTAAAATCGCAGTCGTAGTAGCCACAGCGGTTAGCGGCATGTCTGTCTATGCACAGGCGGCGGTTGAACCGAAAAAAGAAGACACTATCACCGTCACTGCGGCTCCTGCTCCGCAGGAAAGTGCATGGGGACCATCTCCGACCATTGCCGCGAAGCGCTCCGCCACTGCAACCAAAACTGATACGCCTATCGAAAAGACTCCGCAGTCTGTTTCGGTAGTGACGCGTGAAGAAATGGATATGCATCAGCCTGGGTCGGTGAAAGAGGCTTTAGCCTATACGCCCGGCGCAGCTGTTTCTACACGTGGCGCTTCCAGTACTTATGATTTCGTTATCATTCGTGGCTTCTACACCCCTGGTCCGACCCCGAACAATTACCTTGATGGTATTAAACTACAGGGTGATTACTACAGTTCTGCCGTTGTTGACCCTTACATGCTTGAACGTGTAGAGATGATGCGTGGGCCAACTTCTGTTCTTTATGGGAAAAGTAACCCAGGTGGCCTGATCTCTATGGTCAGCAAAAGCCCAACATCAGAGCCGTTAAAAGAAATTCAGTTCAAAATGGGGACAGATAATCTGTTCCAGACCGGTTTTGATTTCAGCGATTCTCTGGATGATGACGGCGTCTATTCCTATCGTTTAACAGGGCTGGCGCGTTCTAATGACGAACAACAGGATTTCGCGAAGCAGAAGCGCTATGCCATTGCGCCGGTGTTTAGCTGGAAACCTGATGAAAGAACTAATCTGACGTTGCGTGCAAACATTCAGAATGAACCTTCAACGGGTTATTACGGATGGTTGCCGAAAGAAGGTACTGTGGTTCCGTTGCCTGATGGTTCCCGTTTGCCAGTAAGCTTTACTGACTACGCTCCGAACAATACTTATTCACGTTATGAGCGTATGGTTGGCTACAGCTTTGAACACAGTTTTGATGATACTTTCACTGTGCGCCAAAATTTACGCTATAGCCAAATTAAGACATCCCAGCAGAGCGTGTACGGTTTTGGTGCTGTGGGTAATCAATTGACCCGCTCAAGCATCGTAGCCAATGAACGCTACAATGATTTCGGCGTGGATACCCAGTTGGAAAGCAAGTTCGCGACGGGAGACGTCGGACATACTTTGCTGACCGGTATCGACTATTCACGTTTGCGTAATGATATCGATAACGCCTACGGAACTGCACCGTCGTTAGATATGAATAACCCCGTGTATACGGATGTTGATTTCCCGGACGCGAAACCGTTCCAGCTCAATACCCAGCACCAAACTGGTGTGTATGTCCAGGATCAACTGGAATGGAATAAATGGGTTGCAACATTGGGAGGTCGTTATGACTGGTCCCAGCAGGCAACAACCATTCGTGCCAGCAATCAGAAAGTTGAACGTAACGATGAGCAATTCACCTGGCGTGGTGGGATAAACTATCTCTTTGACAACGGTATTACACCGTACTTTAGCTACAGCGAATCTTTCGAGCCGAACCCATCTAAAGCGTGGGCTGCAACACCTGCTGACAACGTTGCTTATGCGCCGTCAAAAGGCAAGCAATATGAAGCTGGTGTGAAATATGTTCCAAAAGATCTGCCGGTTGTTGTTACTGCTGCTGTGTATGAGCTGACAAAAACAAATAACCTGACCACCGATCCGCTGAATCCGTTTGCACAGGTTCCAGCCGGTGAAATACGTTCTCGTGGCGTTGAGTTAGAAGCGAAAGCCGCAGTGAATGCGAACATTAACGTGACAGCGTCTTATACGTATACCGATGCTGAATATACGGAAGACACGTCGCTTAAAGGTAAAACGCCTGTTCAAGTACCAAAAAATATGGCTTCTCTGTGGGGCGATTACACCTTCAATGAAGGCCCGCTGTCTGGTTTAACTCTGGGAACAGGTGGTCGTTATGTCGGTTCCAGCTATGGTGATCCAGCGAACTCCTTCAAAGTGGGTAGTTCAACAGTGATGGATGCTGTCGTTAAATACGATCTCGCACGCCTGGGTATGGCGGGTTCTAGCGTTGCAGTTAACGTTACCAACCTGTTTGACCGCGAATACGTCGCCAGCTGCTTTAACACCTATGGCTGCTTCTGGGGCGCGGAACGTCAGGTCGTTGCTACCGCAACCTTCCGTTTCTAATTTTTCTTTGGGCACGCATTGCGTGCCCGCTTTACAAGTTGGCCGCTATGCAGGAACAGACTCATCATCCCGATACCACGTTTGCACTGCGTGATGTCTCCTTTCGCGTGCCAGGTCGCACGCTTCTGCACCCTCTGTCGTTAACTTTTCCCGTCGGTAAAGTGACTGGCCTGATTGGTCACAATGGTTCAGGTAAATCCACGTTGTTAAAAATGTTGGGTCGCCATCAGCCGCCGTCAGAAGGGGATATCCTGCTCGATGCGCAACCGCTGAACAGTTGGAACAGCAAAGCGTTTGCCCGTAAGGTGGCGTATTTACCGCAGCAGTTGCCGCAGGCGGAAGGGATGACCGTACGTGAACTGGTGGCGATTGGTCGCTATCCGTGGCACGGGGCGCTGGGCCGTTTTGGCGTCGCGGACAGAGAAAAAGTGGAAGAGGCGATCGCGCTGGTAGGGTTAAAACCCCTGGCGCATCGTCTGGTCGACAGTCTTTCCGGCGGTGAACGTCAGCGCGCGTGGATTGCGATGCTGGTGGCGCAGGACAGTCGCTGTCTGCTGCTCGATGAACCCACCTCGGCGCTGGATATTGCCCACCAGGTGGATGTGCTGGCGCTGGTTCATCGACTCAGCCAGGAGCGTGGCCTGACGGTGATCGCTGTGCTGCATGATATCAACATGGCTGCCCGCTACTGTGACTACTTAGTCGCCTTGCGCGGGGGCGAAATGATTGCCCAGGGAACGCCCGCCGACCTGATGCGTAGCGAAACCCTGGAACGTATTTATGGCATCCCGATGGGGATCCTGCCGCATCCGGCAGGCGCTGCACCTGTGAGTTTTGTGTATTGATGAGCGGCTTACACCACATAACACGTCGTCGTTTATTAACGGCGATGGCACTTTCCCCGCTGCTCTGGCAGATGAAACCGGCGCGCGCGGCCGCTGTCGATCCACATCGTATCGTGGCGCTGGAGTGGCTGCCGGTCGAGCTGTTGCTGGCGCTTGGCGTGACGCCCTATGGCGTGGCAGACATTCCTAACTACCGCCTGTGGGTGAATGAACCGCCGCTGCCAGCATCGGTGATTGATGTCGGATTACGCACTGAGCCGAACCTTGAGCTGCTGACCGAAATGAAACCCTCCTATATGTTCTGGTCGACAGGGTACGGCCCTTCTCCCGAAACGCTGGCGCGAATTGCGCCCGGACGTGGCTTCAACTTCAGCGATGGCAAACAGCCCTTAGCCGTGGCGCGTCGATCTCTGATCGATATGGCGCAGATGCTGAATCTGGAATCTGCAGCTGAGCGACATCTGGCGGAATACGACCAGTTTATTGCCAGCCGGAAATCGCGCTTTGTGCAGCGCGGAGAGCGCCCGCTGCTGTTGATCACTCTCCTCGATCCTCGCCATATGCTGGTTTTCGGCCCGAACTGCCTGTTCCAGGACGTGCTGGATGAATACGGGATTCGCAACGCCTGGCAGGGAGAAACCAATTTCTGGGGCAGTACGGTGGTCGGAATCGATCGCCTTGCAGCCTACAAAGATGCCGATGTGCTTTGCTTTGATCATGGGAATAACAAAGAGATGGCCACGCTGATGGCAACGCCGCTCTGGCAGGCGATGCCGTTCGTGCGTGAAGGGCGTTTCCAGCGCGTACCGCCCGTGTGGTTTTATGGCGCCACACTGTCGACCATGAATTTTGTCCGTATTCTGGATAATGCGCTGGGGGGCAAGGCGTGAGTCAACGTATTGCACGTTTCCCGGCGTTATTGCTGGCGCTGTTGTTTATCGTCGCCGTAGGGTTAACCTGGACGAATTTCACCGTTGCGCTGCCGCGTACCCAGTGGCAGCAGGCGCTGTGGTCACCGGATATCGACGTCATCGAGCAGATGATTTTCCATTACAGCCTTCTCCCTCGTCTGGTGATCTCCCTGCTGGTTGGGGCCGGGCTGGGTCTGGTTGGCGTGCTCTTTCAACAGGTGCTGCGTAACCCGCTGGCCGAACCGACCACGCTGGGCGTGGCGACCGGCGCACAGTTAGGGATGACGGTCACGACATTGTGGGCGATACCGGGCGTGATGGCCGGGCAGTTTGCCGCTCTGGCGGGCGCCTGTATTGTCGGGGCGCTGGTGTTTGGCGTCGCCTGGGGAAAACGACTTTCTCCCGTCACGCTGATCCTCGCCGGTCTGGTGGTCAGTCTGTACTGCGGGGCCATCAACCAACTGTTAGTCATCTTTCACCACGATCAGTTGCAGAGCATGTTCCTGTGGAGTACCGGAACGTTGACGCAAACTGACTGGGGCGGTGTGCAGCGTCTGTGGCCGCAGCTGCTGGGCGGCGTCATGCTCACTCTGTTGTTGTTGCGCCCGCTAACCCTGATGGGGCTGGATGATGGCGTTGCGCGCAACTTAGGGCTGGCGCTGTCGCTGGCGCGTCTGGCGGCGCTGACGCTGGCGATTGTACTTAGCGCGCTGCTGGTCAATGCGGTAGGGATTATCGGTTTTATCGGTCTGTTTGCGCCGCTGTTGGCGAAAATGCTGGGCGCGCGTCGTCTGCTGGCGCGCCTGATGCTGGCTCCGCTGATTGGGGCGCTGATTCTGTGGCTGTCCGATCAGGTTATTCTCTGGCTGACCCGCGTATGGATGGAAGTGTCCACCGGTTCTGTGACGGCACTGATCGGCGCACCGCTGCTGCTGTGGCTGCTACCGCGCCTGCGTAGTATGAGCGCGCCGGACATGAACGTCAGCGACCGGGTGACGACGGAACGTCAGCATGTGCTGGGTTATGCGCTGATCGGCGGCGTGCTGCTGTTGATCGGGGCATATGTCGCGCTGTCGCTGGGGCGTGACGCGCAGGGCTGGAGCTGGGCCAGCGGCGTGCAACTGGAAGAACTGATGCCCTGGCGCTGGCCGCGCATTCTGGCGGCGATGATCGCCGGGGTGATGCTGGCGGTGGCGGGGTGTATCATCCAGCGGCTGACCGGGAACCCGATGGCGAGTCCTGAGGTGCTGGGGATCAGCTCCGGCGCGGCGTTCGGCGTTGTGCTGATGCTGTTTCTGGTGCCGGGCGATGCGTTTGGCTGGCTGTTGCCCGCAGGGAGTCTCGGTGCTGCCGCCACGCTGTTGATCATTATGATTGCCGCCGGACGGGGAGGGTTCTCCCCCCACCGTATGCTGCTGGCCGGGATGGCGCTCAGCACGGCCTTCACCATGCTGCTGATGATGCTACAGGCAAGCGGCGATCCGCGCATGGCCGGGGTACTGACCTGGATCTCCGGTTCGACCTATAATGCGACGGGTCAGCAGGTGCTGCATACCGGGGTGGTGATGGCGATCCTGCTGGCGATCACGCCACTGTGCCGTCGCTGGTTGACGATTTTGCCGCTGGGCGGTGATACCGCCCGTGCAGTCGGTATCGCGCTGACACCGTCGCGGGTTGGCCTGCTGCTGCTGGCAGCCAGTCTGACGGCTGCCGCCACAATGACAATCGGCCCACTGAGTTTTGTCGGGCTGATGGCGCCGCATATCGCGCGGATGTTAGGTTTTCGTCGAACGATGCCGCATATTGTGATGTCGGCGCTGGCGGGAGGATTATTGCTCATCTTTGCCGACTGGTGCGGGCGGATGGTGCTGTTTCCGTATCAGATCCCGGCGGGGATACTCTCGACGTTTATCGGTGCGCCGTACTTTATTTATCTGTTACGTAAGCAGAGTCGTTGATTCGGATGTTTTTCGTGTAGGCCAGATAAGACGCTTCGCGTCGCCATCCGGCAATAAAAAAGCCGGGTGGCGGCTTCGCCTTACCCGGCCTACGGTTTAAAACGTACTCTGTTACAGCTTTGCAAACACCCGACGCGCGGCGTCGATAGTGTTATTGATGTCTTCCATGCTGTGCGCTACGGACATAAAGCCCGCTTCAAACGCGGATGGCGCAAGGTAAATCCCCTCGTCCAGCATCATGTGGAAGAAGCGCTTGAAGCGTTCCACGTCACAGGCCATCACGTCCTGATAGCAGGTGACAGTTTTCGCGTCGGTGAAGAAAATCCCGAACATGCCGCCAACGTGGTTAACGACCAGCGGGATCGCGGTTTCCTCTGCCGCTTCCAGCAGACCTTCCGCCAGGCGCGTCGTGAGTTCATCCAGCGTTTCGTGAATGCCCGGCTGCGCCACTTCGGTCAGACAGGCAAAACCGGCCGCCATGGCAATGGGATTGCCGGAGAGGGTGCCCGCCTGATAAACCGGGCCGGTCGGGGCCAGCGCGTCCATCACGTCGCGACGACCGCCGAACGCTCCTACAGGCATACCGCCGCCAATGATTTTGCCCAGACAGGTCAGATCCGGCACCACGCTGTAGTAATCCTGTGCGCCAGCCAGCGCCACGCGGAAGCCGGTCATCACTTCGTCGATAATCAGCAGCGCGCCGAACTCATCGCACAGTGCGCGCAGACCCGGCAGGAATTCCGGCAGCGGCGGGATGCAGTTCATATTGCCTGCCACTGGCTCAACGATGATACAGGCGATCTCCTGCGGGAACTGCTCGAACGCGGCACGCACGGAATTGAGATCGTTATAAGTACAGGTCAGGGTATGCTTTGCAAAATCTGCCGGCACGCCGGGAGAGTTCGGCTGGCCCAGCGTCAGTGCGCCGGAGCCGGCTTTTACCAGCAGACAGTCCGCGTGGCCGTGGTAGCAGCCTTCAAATTTGATGATCTTATCGCGGCCAGTGAAACCACGCGCCAGACGAATGGCGCTCATGGTCGCTTCGGTACCGGAGTTGACCATTCGTACCATGTCCATCGTCGGTACCAGTTCGGTCACAAGCTCCGCCATTTTGACTTCCATCTCGGTCGGCGCGCCAAAGCTCAGGCCGCGCTCAGCCGCTTCGATCACCGCGTTGCGGATCGCCGGATGGTTGTGTCCCAGCACCATCGGTCCCCAGGAGCCGACGTAATCGATATAGGCTTTGCCATCGACATCGTACAGATATGCGCCGTCCGCTTTTTCGATAAACAGCGGAGTACCACCCACGCCAGTAAAGGCGCGAACAGGGGAGTTAACGCCGCCGGGGATTAGCTCGCGTGCTGCGCTGTAGAGGTTTTCAGACTTACTCATGGATGGGTTCCTGGTTCGTAGAAAAAGTGAATGCCCGCTATTCTAGTTATTCAGAGAAGGTTATGAAAGTTTTGCGCATTTGAAACATTACGATTTGCAGGGGATTTTCGGGTAAGAGGCGAGTACAATGCCGCCTCTGCATTTGTATTACCAATTAATGATCATCTGATGAAGACAGAAACTCCCTCTTTTGAAGCACAGCAAATTGTGCGCTTACGGCGCAGGGACCAAATCCGTCGACTGCTGGAGCGAGATAAAACACCGCTGGCGATCTTAATGATGGCGGCAGTGGTGGGGACGCTTACCGGTCTGGCAGGCGTGGCGTTCGAAAAAGCGGTGAGCTGGGTGCAAAACCTGCGTATCGGTGCGCTAGTGAATGTGGCTGACCATCCGATGCTGCTCTGGCCGTTGGCGTTTATTCTCTCTGCATTACTGGCGATGGTCGGCTATTTTCTGGTGCGTAAATTTGCGCCGGAAGCTGGCGGGTCGGGGATCCCGGAGATCGAAGGGGCGCTGGAAGAGCTTCGCCCCGTCCGTTGGTGGCGTGTGTTGCCGGTGAAGTTTATCGGTGGGATGGGCACGCTGGGTGCAGGGATGGTGCTGGGACGCGAAGGGCCGACGGTACAAATCGGCGGAAATATTGGCCGCATGGTGCTGGATATCTTCCGCATGCGTAGCGCCGAGGCGCGCCACACGCTGTTGGCAACCGGGGCAGCGGCAGGGCTTTCTGCCGCCTTCAACGCACCGTTGGCGGGCATTCTGTTTATCATTGAGGAGATGCGCCCGCAGTTTCGCTATAACCTTATCTCGATCAAAGCCGTCTTTACCGGCGTGATCATGTCGAGCATTGTTTTCCGCATTTTCAACGGTGAATCGCCGATTATCGAAGTGGGGAAACTGTCCAACTCACCGGTCAATACGCTGTGGCTGTATCTGATCCTCGGGATGATTTTTGGCTGTGTAGGACCGGTTTTCAATAAGCTGGTGCTGCGTACTCAGGATATGTTCCAGCGCTTTCACCATGGAAACACCACTAAATGGGTGCTGATGGGCGGGGCGATTGGCGGTCTGTGTGGCATTTTGGGGCTGATTGAACCAGCGGCGGCTGGCGGCGGTTTTAACCTTATCCCTATTGCGGCGGCGGGCAATTTTAGCGTCGGACTGTTGCTGTTTATCTTTATCGCGCGAGTGATCACCACGTTGCTCTGTTTCTCTTCCGGTGCGCCCGGCGGGATCTTTGCGCCGATGCTGGCGCTGGGTACGTTGTTGGGCACCGCATTTGGTATGGCAGCAGCGGCAGGCTTTCCGCATTATCAGCTTGAGGCCGGAACGTTCGCCATTGCCGGAATGGGCGCGTTGCTGGCGGCATCGGTGCGCGCGCCGTTGACCGGGATTGTGCTGGTGCTGGAGATGACCGATAACTATCAGCTCATTTTGCCAATGATTATTACCTGTCTTGGCGCAACACTATTAGCACAATTCCTGGGCGGAAAACCGCTATACTCCACTATCCTTGCCCGCACGCTGGCGAAGCAGGAAGCGGAGCAGGCGGCAAAAAGTCAGACGACCACCGCTGGCGAGAATACTTGAATGAAATACCAGGGTATTAGATAATGGCGTTAATATTGGGTCAGAATTTGCCCAATTGCCGATGTCGTTTGGAGCAAAAATATGAGTGATGACGTAGCGCTGCCACTGCAATTTACTGAAGCAGCAGCCAATAAAGTAAAAAGCCTGATCGCGGACGAAGAAAACCCGAACCTGAAACTGCGTGTCTATATCACCGGTGGCGGTTGCAGCGGTTTCCAGTATGGTTTTACCTTTGATGACCAGGTCAACGAAGGCGATATGACCATCGAGAAACAGGGCGTTGGCCTGGTGGTTGACCCTATGAGCCTGCAGTATCTGGTCGGCGGTTCCGTTGACTACACCGAAGGTCTGGAAGGTTCTCGTTTTGTAGTTACCAACCCGAATGCGAAAAGCACCTGCGGGTGTGGCTCTTCCTTCAGCATCTGAGTGCTGTCTGTAATGCGCCCGGTAAGCGCAGGCGCTACCGGGCAAAGCGCCTAATCCGGCCTGGATTTAACGGCTATTCTCATCTAACGCAAATGTCGGCAGCTTCAGATGCCAGCGGATCGCCGCGAGGCGAATGACCAGCGTCACAACCATCCCCATCATACTGGCGGCTTCCAGCGGCATCGCGAAGGTGTAATACGCGGTTGCGTGGACAATACCGCCGATAATACAGGCCGTTGCGTAGATTTCCGTACGCAGGATCATCGGGATTTCTCGTGCCAGCACATCGCGAATAATACCGCCGCCCACGCCGGTGATGACACCCATACAGATAGCCACCAGCGGCCCCGTCCCAGCTATAAATGCTTTGTTGACGCCGATCCCGACAAACACCGCCAGGCCGACGGCGTCCAGCACCGGCAGCATCCATTTAGGCAAGCGTCTGGGCTGACGCACCAGCAGGATCGTCAACATGCTGGTGACCATCGCCACCACCAGATCGGTTGGGTCTTTAACCCAGAAAACGGGACCGTTATCTAATGCCATATCACGGATCGTCCCGCCGCCCACGGCGGTAACGACGCCCAATACCAGCACGCCAAACGGGTCCATACGCAGTTTCCCGGCCAGTAACACGCCAGAGATAGCAAATACTGCTGTGCCTACAATATCCAGCCAATAGACGAGCATGATCAAATCCTCACAACACACCTGTTGGGGCAGGCGCTAATTCACCAGGGAAAGCGCATTACAGAGTTGTTTTGCGGCGAGGATAATACGCGGGCTTGCGCGTTCAAACCAGTCACTGTTGAGAGGAATTACCGGAATTTGTAGTTGATCACCCCAGTATTGCTTAATTTTGAGAATTTCACCTGCATCGCCGGCGACAACGATCGCTTGCGGCGCGCGCGCCAGCACCTGTTCACGACTGACCTGCGGCCAGGGAACCCGACTGCCGGCAAAGATGTTTTCTCCCCCGCAGAGCTCAATAACCTCGTTTTGAATCGATCCTTTTCCGCTGGTAAAGGGCGGATTGATACCAAACTGCAAAAACACGCGTTTTTTCGTTTTGCCTGCATACTGAGATTTTAGCTGCGAATAGTCGTCCAGCAAGGTTTGCGCGGCGTGCTTTGCCATTTCGGGATGCGGGCTAAAGTCGGCCAGCTTCTGCAACGTGTCGGCAATCTGTTCGATGGTGACGGCATCGATCCACATGACCTTGATGCCCAGCGAGGAGAGTTGATTGACCTGTCGTTCGGCATTACCGCCGCGCCAGGCGAGGACCAGATCCGGCTTCAGCGCCACAATCCGTTCCAGATTCATGCCTTGCCAGGTCGAGATCTGCTCGATGCGTTGCGCCTGTGGCGGATAGTCTGAATAGCTGCTGACGCCAACGGGGGTGATCCCGGCGGCAAAGGCGAGTTCCGTGTTGGCGGGAGAGAGTGAAATCACGCGCGGTGCGGCATGCAGCCACACCGGGAGGGCTAACAGCAGGGCGACAAGCGCCCTGGAGAAGGATTTAGCCATGCGCCAGTTTCTGTACCAGCGATTCAACCATCAGCGTGGATTGCTTCGCGGCAACGGCCAGGAACTCATCAAAGCTGAGATGGGACTGCTGATCGGCAACGTCCGAGATCGCGCGGACCACCACAAACGGTACCTTGAAGTTATGGCAAACGTGCGCAATCGCGGTGGCTTCCATCTCAACGGCAATGGCCTGCGGGAAGTTGTGACGGATTTTCGCCAGCCCCACGGAGCCGTTAATAAAGGCATCGCCGCTGACAATCAAGCCGCGTACCGCGTTCAGGTTCAGCTCAGCGATGCAGGATTCCGCTGCGGCAATCAGTTTTTCATCGGCTTTAAAACCGGCCGGGCAGCCCGGCAGTTGGCCGAACTCATAACCAAATGCGGTGACGTCAGCGTCGTGATAGCGCGCTTCATCAGAGACCACAATGTCGCCCACTTTCAGGGTTGGAGCGAGGCCGCCTGCGGAACCGGTGTTAATAATGACGTCCGGCTTGCAGCGTTCAAGCAGCAGCGTAGCGCCCAGCGCCGCCGCCACTTTACCAATACCGGATTTCAGCAGCGCAACGTCGATTCCGTTAAGCTGACCGGTGTAAATTTCACAACCGCCCAGGGTGAGAGTTTGACGGTTTTCGATTTTGTCACGCAGCAGCGTAACCTCTTCTTCCATTGCACCAATGATGCCGATTTTCATAGATTTACTCGCGCCAGGTGAGATTTAAAGGCATAGTCTATCATGCGCTTAAGGCGAAGTGCATTCTCACGCGGGAGAGGACATGTCACAGATTGATTTCCGGAAAAAAATAAACTGGCACCGTCGTTTTCGTTCACCGCAAGGGGTCAAAACTGAGCATGAGATCCTGCGCATTTTTGAAAGCGACCGTGGACGCATTATTAACTCTCCGGCGATCCGTCGCCTGCAGCAGAAAACCCAGGTGTTTCCCCTTGAGCGTAATGCCGCCGTGCGTACGCGCCTTACCCATTCGATGGAAGTTCAGCAGGTGGGGCGTTATATCGCCAAAGAGATTTTAAGCCGCCTCAAAGAACAAAAACTGCTGGAACCATACGGCCTGGATGAGTTAACGGGACCGTTTGAGAGCATCGTCGAAATGTCCTGCCTGATGCATGACATTGGCAACCCGCCGTTTGGGCATTTTGGCGAGGCGGCGATCAACGACTGGTTTCGCCAGCGCTTACATCCGGCGGATGCGGAAAGCCAACCCTTAACCGAAGATCGTTGCATTGTGGCGACGTTGCGTCTGCGCGAAGGCGAGGAGTCGTTGAACGATATCCGCCGTAAAGTACGCCAGGACCTGTGTCATTTCGAAGGGAATGCTCAGGGGATTCGGCTGGTACATACCTTGATGCGAATGAACCTGACATGGGCCCAGGTCGGCGGGATCTTAAAATATACCCGTCCGGCATGGTGGCGGGGAGAAACGCCCGCGACGCACAACTATTTAATGAAAAAACCCGGCTATTACCTTTCTGAAGAACCGTATATTGCGAGGTTACGTAAAGAACTCGATCTGGCGGTTTACAGTCGCTTTCCGTTAACGTGGATAATGGAAGCCGCCGACGATATCTCTTATTGTGTCGCCGATCTGGAAGATGCGGTAGAGAAAAGAATCTTCAGCGTTGAGCAACTCTATCATCATTTATATGAGGCCTGGGGGGAGCATGAGAAAGGTTCGCTCTTTGCGCAGGTTGTCGAAAATGCCTGGGACAAATCACGGGCGAATTATCTGAGCCGCAGTACTGAAGATCAATTTTTCATGTATTTGCGGGTGAATACACTTAATAAACTGGTGCCCTACGCCGCGCAGCGTTTTATTGATAACCTGGAACAAATCTTTGACGGAAGGTTTAATCAGGCATTGCTGGAAGACGGCAGCAGCTTTAGTCGCCTGCTGAAAATCTATAAAAATGTTGCGATGAAACATGTGTTTAGCCATCCTGATGTGGAGCAACTCGAATTACAGGGCTATCGGGTGATCAGTGGCTTACTCGATATCTACCGTCCTTTATTAAGCCTGCCGCTTGCGGATTTCAGTGAGCTGGTGGAAAAAGAACGCCTGCAGCGCTTTCCTATCGAATCCCGCTTATTTCAGAAATTGTCAACGCGTCACCGACTGGCCTATGTGGAGGCCGTGGGTAAATTAACACCAGATTCGCCTGAGTATCCCGTGCTGGAATATTATTATCGTTGCCGGCTGATCCAGGATTATATCAGCGGCATGACAGACCTCTATGCATGGGATGAATACCGCCGCCTGATGGCGGTCGAACAATAGACTGAGTTTTGTAAAGACGGACAATAAATTTTTACCTTTTCCATAAACTTCTGTCCGGAACTTAGCGTTATAAAATGAATCTGACGTACACAGCAATTTTGCGTTATCTGTTAATTGAGATTGAGACACATGAAAAAAACCACATTAGCAATGAGTGCACTGGCTCTGAGTTTAGGTTTGGCGTTATCCCCGCTTTCTGCAACGGCGGCTGAAACTGCATCAGCGACGACCGCACAGCAGATGCCAAGTCTGGCACCGATGCTCGAAAAAGTGATGCCATCGGTGGTCAGCATTAACGTGGAAGGTAGCACAACCGTCAATACGCCGCGGATGCCGCGTAATTTCCAGCAGTTCTTTGGTGATGATTCCCCGTTCTGCCAGGACGGTTCCCCGTTCCAGAGTTCGCCTTTCTGCCAGGGCGGCCCACAGGGCGGTAATGGCGGCGGCCAGCAGCAGAAGTTTATGGCGCTGGGTTCCGGTGTCATCATTGATGCCGCGAAAGGCTATGTCGTCACCAACAACCACGTGGTGGATAACGCCACGGTGATTAAGGTTCAACTGAGCGATGGCCGTAAATTCGACGCTAAGATCGTCGGCAAAGACCCGCGCTCTGATATTGCGCTGATCCAGATTCAGGATCCGAAAAACCTGACGGCGATTAAGCTGGCTGACTCTGACACCCTGCGAGTGGGGGATTACACTGTCGCCATCGGTAACCCGTTTGGTCTCGGCGAGACGGTCACTTCCGGTATCGTCTCTGCGCTGGGCCGTAGCGGCCTGAATGCGCAGAACTATGAAAACTTCATTCAGACCGATGCGGCGATCAACCGCGGTAACTCCGGCGGCGCGTTGGTTAACCTGAACGGCGAGTTGATCGGTATTAACACGGCGATCCTCGCGCCGGACGGCGGCAACATCGGTATCGGATTTGCGATCCCGAGCAATATGGTGAAAAACCTGACCTCTCAGATGGTGGAATTCGGCCAGGTGAAACGCGGCGAACTGGGTATCATGGGTACCGAACTGAGCTCCGAACTGGCGAAAGCGATGAAAGTCGATGCACAGCGCGGTGCCTTTGTCAGCCAGGTCATGCCGAACTCGTCCGCTTCGAAGGCTGGAATTAAAGCCGGGGATGTGATCACTTCCCTGAACGGTAAGCCGATCAGCAGCTTTGCCGCACTGCGTGCGCAGGTTGGCACCATGCCGGTGGGCAGCAAAATTACCCTCGGCCTGCTGCGCGACGGTAAGCCGGTTACCGTGAATCTGGAACTGCAGCAGAGCAGCCAGACTCAGGTTGATTCCAGCTCCATCTTCAGCGGTATTGAAGGGGCTGAAATGAGTAACAAAGGTCAGGATAAAGGCGTCGTGGTGAACAACGTGAAAGCGAACACCCCGGCGGCGCAGATTGGCCTGAAGAAAGGGGATGTGATTGTCGGCGCTAACCAGCAGCCGGTGAAAAACATCGCCGAACTGCGTAAAATCCTCGACAGCAAACCGTCTGTCCTGGCGTTGAACATTCAGCGTGGCGACAGCAATATCTACCTGTTGATGCAGTAATCTCCCTAAAACCCCTTCCTGTCACAGGAAGGGGTTTCTTTTTGTGATATTTCCCACAACTCCATACTTCTTCCCTTTGCTTTGTGCATCTGCACAATGTCAGCGTTTGTTATCTTCTTTATGCTGGAGCTCTGCTCACAGGAGGGCTTTATGGCTGGCTGGCATCTTGATACCAAAATGGCGCAGGATATCGTGGCACGCACGATGCGCATTATTGATACCAATATCAACGTGATGGATGCCCGTGGACGGATCATCGGCAGCGGCGATCGCGAGCGAATTGGGGAATTGCACGAAGGCGCGCTGTTAGTCCTCTCTCAGGGCCGCGTGGTGGATATCGATGATGCCGTTGCGCGTCATCTGCATGGCGTTCGTCAGGGGATTAACCTGCCGCTGCGCCTGGAAGGCGAAATTGTGGGCGTGATTGGCCTGACCGGCGAACCGGAACATCTGCGCAAATATGGCGAACTGGTGTGCATGACGGCGGAGATGATGCTGGAGCAGTCGCGCCTGATGCATCTGCTGGCCCAGGACAGTCGCCTGCGTGAAGAGCTGGTGATGAACCTGATTCAGGCGGAAGAGAACACGCCAGCGTTGACCGAGTGGGCGCAACGTTTAGGTATCGACCTCAACCAGCCGCGCGTGGTGGCGGTGGTGGAAGTGGACAGCGGACAACTCGGCGTGGACAGCGCTATGGCGGAATTGCAGCAATTACAGAATGCACTGACCACCCCGGAGCGTAATAACCTGATTGCGATCGTTTCGCTGACCGAGATGGTGGTGTTAAAACCGGCGTTGAATTCGTTTGGCCGTTGGGATGCCGAAGATCACCGCAAGCGCGTTGAACAGCTGATTGCGCGCATGAAAGAGAACGGACAGTTGCGCTTTCGCGTTTCGCTGGGCAACTATTTTACCGGGCCTGGCAGTATCGCGCGTTCGTACCGTACTGCGCGCACGACGATGATGGTCGGCAAACAACGAATGCCGGAAAGCCGCAGCTACTTTTATCAGGACTTAATGCTGCCGGTACTGCTCGACAGTCTGCGCGGCGGCTGGCAGGCCAATGAGCTGGCGCGTCCGTTGGTGCGGCTGAAGGCGATGGACAATAACGGCCTGTTGCGCCGCACTCTGGCGGCGTGGTTTCGCCACAACGTGCAGCCGCTGGCGACCTCTAAGGCGCTGTTTATTCACCGGAATACGCTGGAATATCGACTGAATCGCATCTCGGAATTGACCGGGCTGGATTTGGGGAATTTCGACGATCGGCTGCTGCTGTACGTGGCGTTACAGCTGGATGAGCAGCATTGATTCATTGCCTGATGGGGCTACGCTTATCAGGCCTACGCGGATGTGCCTGTAGGCCTGATAAGGCATATGACGCCGCCATCCGGCAACAAACTGCTTATTTTCGCGTCAGCTTTTCCAGATCGGCTTCGATTTCGGTGATCTTATTCGCCACCACGCTTTCCAGATGGCGTAAATCATCAAGGATCTTACGTTTCAGATCCACTTCCGTGCGATCGCGCTGGCAGATCTGATCGAGTTCGTCGATCACATAGCGCAGGTTGGGACTGATCTCCTGTACCTCTTTGTATCCCTGACCCACTCCATCGGCAACCACGGTTTTGCGCTGGCGGGGGTATTTAAACTTCACGCTTTTGGCAAAGAACTCACCTTTATCCTTCTGGAAATAGATTTTCAGGATATCGTTATTGGCTTCTTGCCGCAGGCTGTAACGATCGATTTCTTCAGGATTAGTAATGCCCAGACTTTTCAGATTGTCATACATAGCGGTACCCTTAAGCTCACTATAACTATTGAATAATTAACGAAAAGCCCTGTTTCTGCCACTCGCAGATGTAAAAAAAGCGGGCTAAGCCCGCTTTTTCAAATCGCCGTTAGTCGATGGTACGCAATAACTCGTTGATGCCGACCTTGCCACGGGTTTTGGCGTCGACTTTTTTCACTATTACCGCACAGTACAGGCTGTACTTGCCATCTTTCGACGGCAGGTTGCCGGAAACGACAACGGAGCCTGCCGGAACGCGACCATAATGGACTTCACCGGTTTCACGGTCGTAAATGCGGGTGCTCTGACCAATATAAACGCCCATCGAAATCACCGAGCCTTCTTCGACAATCACGCCTTCTACGACTTCAGAACGCGCGCCGATAAAGCAGTTATCTTCGATGATGGTCGGGTTCGCCTGCAGCGGCTCCAGTACGCCACCGATGCCGACGCCGCCGGACAGGTGAACGTTCTTACCGATCTGCGCGCAGGAACCAACGGTTGCCCAGGTATCGACCATCGTGCCTTCATCAACGTAAGCGCCGATGTTGACATAGGACGGCATCAGCACGGTGTTACGGGCGATAAACGCACCCTGACGAACTGCCGCAGGCGGAACCACACGGAAGCCTTCTTTCTGGAAGCGTGCTTCGTCGTAGTCGGCGAATTTCATCGGCACTTTATCGAAGTAGCGGCTTTCCGCGCCATCGATCACCTGGTTATCGTTGATACGGAAAGAGAGCAGCACCGCTTTCTTCAACCACTGGTGAGTCACCCACTGACCGTCTACCTTTTCTGCCACGCGCAGCGCGCCGGAGTCCAGCAGGGAAATCACCTGATTCACCGCTTCACGGGTCACGGTATCCACATTGGCCGGAGTAATGTCGGCACGGCGCTCAAAAGCGGTCTCAATAACGTTCTGTAACTGCTGCATTGTTAAACTCTTTCCCTATAAATAAACACACTACCCTTTATCGTTTGGATTGAGGGCCTCTGTCAACCGTTGATGCACTTCCTGCTGCAGCGCATTATTAAGTGCACGCCGGTCTGCTGTAGCGATTATGAATAAATCTTCTACTCGCTCACCAATGGTTGTAATTCGGGCGCCATGAAGCGAAATTCCCAGATCGGCAAAAATTTGCCCGACCCGCGCCAGCAGCCCTGGCTGATCGAGCGCGATAAGCTCGAGGAACGATTTGCGGTCGGTGTGCGTGGGCAGGAATGTGACCTCGGTATCGACGGTAAAGTGGCGTAATTTTGCCGGCTGTCGGCGCGGCTGCGGCGGCTGCCAGCTGCGCTGGGTGATTGCCTGTTCCAGCCCAAAGCGGATGGCTTCATGCCTGTCTGACGACAGCGGGCTGCCGTCCGGTTCCAGTACGATAAAGGTATCCATCGCCATGCCATCGCGGGTGGTGAAAATCTGAGCATCGTGGACGCTGAGGTTACGCCGGTCCAGCTCGGCGCAGACGGCGGCAAACAGATACGGGCGATCCGGACTCCAGATGAAGATTTCCGTCCCGCCGCGCGTTGCCTGCGGGCTGAGCAGAATTAGCGGCTCGCTGAGATCGTGCTGCAACAGATGACGCGCATGCCAGGCCAGCTGGTTCGGGCTGTGGCGCACGAAGTAGTTGGCGCGACAGCGCGA
Organism: Citrobacter sp. CtB7.12; assembly: GCF_001297795.1. Classification (NCBI taxonomy): domain Bacteria; kingdom Pseudomonadati; phylum Pseudomonadota; class Gammaproteobacteria; order Enterobacterales; family Enterobacteriaceae; genus Citrobacter; species Citrobacter sp. CtB7.12. The sequence continues at coordinate 49,158 of NZ_LIFT01000020.1, forward strand.
CCAGATATGGTGCAATGCTTCTTCATCAATGTTATCCATCCGCAGCAGCGCCAGCGCCTGCAACTGGTGATGGCGCACGCGTTCACGCATATCCGGCGTGTTTTGCATTCCCCGACGCAGCTGTTTTTCCGTGGCGAAGTACAGCTCGCGCAGCAAACTTTGCTTCCAGCTGTTCCATAGCGTTTCGTTAGTGGCGCATATATCCGCCACCGTCAGGCAAACCAGGAAGCGCAGGCGATGTTCCGTCTGTACTTCTTCGGCGAACTGCTTAATCACTTCGGGATCCTGAATATCCCGGCGCTGAGCGGTCACCGACATCAGCAGGTGCTGGCGAACCAGCCAGGCAATCAGCTGCGTTTCGCGCGAGTTCAGGCCGTGCAGTTCCGCAAACTTGAGCACGTCCTGTGCGCCCAGCACCGAGTGGTCGCCGCCGCGTCCTTTGGCAATATCATGGAACAGCGCGGCGATGAAAATTAGCTCAGGCTGGCGCAGACGCGGCCAGAGATCCACACACAATGGGTGGCGCTGACGGGTCTCTTCTTTGGCAAAACTTTCCAGCTTCAGCATCACGCGAATCGTGTGTTCGTCCACCGTGTAAGCATGGAACAGGTCAAACTGCATCTGCCCGACAATACGTGACCACTGCGGCATGTAGGCCCACAGCACGCTATGGCGGTGCATCGGCAGCAGACCGCGGCTGACCGCACCAGGGTGACGCAGCATACTGAGAAACAGCGATCGCGCCTCCGGGATGTAGCACAGCGGCTGATTCAGATGGCGGCGCGCATGGCGCAGATGGCGCAGGGTGGTGGAGTAGATCCCGGTGATCGCACTGTTGCGTACCATGGTGTAGAACATCCGCAGGATCGCTTCCGGTTCGCGGATGAACAGATCGTCCTGACGCAGATCGATCAGCGTGCCGCGCAGTTGAAAATCGTCATCAATAGGACGCGGCTTTTCGTCGGCGGACAGCGCGAGGATCGCTTCGTCAAACAGCTGCAGCAGCATCTGGTTGAGTTCCGTGACGCGGCGGGTGACGCGGAAGTAATCCTTCATCATCTGCTCAACCGGCTCGTTGCCTTCGCCACTGTAATTCAGGCGCTGAGCGACGCTCAACTGGCGATCGAACAGCAGGCGGTTATCGTAACGACTGACCACTAAATGCAGGGCAAAACGAATGCGCCACAGAATGTGCAGGCACTCGTTGAGCTCAGCGCGCTCTGCCTGAGTCAAAAAGCCGAAGCCGACCATTTCGTCGAGCGAGGTAGCGCCAAAATGGCGACGGGCGACCCACTGCAGCGTGTGGATATCGCGCAGACCGCCGGGGCTACTTTTGATATCCGGCTCGAGGTTATAGCTGGTGCCGTGATAGCGCTGGTGGCGCTGATGCTGCTCTTCCACTTTGGCGGCGTAGAACTTGTCGGAGGGCCAGAAACCTTCGCTGAAGATATGTTTTTGCAGCGCCAGAAAAAGGGCCACGTCGCCAATCAACAGACGGGTTTCAATCAGGTTGGTGGCGACGGTCAGGTCCGACAAGCCTTCCAGCAGGCATTCTTCCAGCGTACGTACGCTGTGCCCGACCTCCAGTTTGACGTCCCACAGCAATGTCAGCAGCTCGCCGACCTTTTGCGCTTGATCGTCCGGTAATTTTTTACGACTCAGGATGAGCAGGTCGATATCGGAAAGCGGGTGAAGCTCACCGCGTCCGTAGCCACCGACGGCGACCAGCGCCAGATCGGCAATCTGTCCAAAACCGGCGTCGATCCACAGACGTTGCAGCAACTGGTCGATAAACTCGGTCCGGGCTTCAATCAGCTGTTCGGCGGAAATCCCGCTGTCGAAGGCATCGCCCAGCCATTGCTGGAACGCGTCGATATGCGTTTTGATTCCGGCGACGGTGAGTTCGTCGCGAGACCAGGTCCCCGGGTTCTGCGGCTGACCGGGGAGGGTGGGGAGTGCGGTATTCGCGTGTTGTTCAGGAAGTGTATTCATTATGCGCCACCCATTAAAAAAGCCGGATATGGCGAAAGTGCCTTATCCGGCCTACGGAATAGTGCCATTTGTAGGCCTGATAAGCGAGAGCGCCATCAGGCAAAAAAGTTATGCGTCGTGCGTAATGACCGCCGGGATGGTGTCATCCTTACGTAACGTCAGAATTTCACAGCCGTTATCGGTCACCACAATAGTATGCTCGTATTGTGCAGACAAGCTCCGGTCTTTGGTTTTGACCGTCCAGCCGTCTTTCATTGTGCGGATACGGTAATCACCGGCGTTGAGCATCGGTTCGATGGTAAAGGTCATGCCCGGTTTCAGCACCACGCCGCCGTCATCCGCATCATAGTGCAGCACCTGCGGCTCTTCGTGGAAGCCACGACCAATGCCGTGTCCGCAGTATTCACGCACCACGGAGAAACCTTCTCCTTCCGCATATTTCTGGATCGCCGCACCGAGCGTACGCAGACGGATACCTGGTTTCACCATTCGCAGCGCCAGATACAGGCTTTCCTGGGTGACGCGGCACAGACGCTCGCCCAGTATGGTCGGTTTGCCAACGATAAACATTTTGGAGGTATCGCCGTGGTAATCGTCTTTAATGACGGTCACGTCGATGTTGACGATATCGCCATCTTTTAGATGTTTGGCATCATCCGGAATCCCGTGACATACCACTTCATTAATAGAGATGCAGACGGATTTCGGATAACCGTGATAGCCGAGACAGGCCGAGATCGCATGTTGCTCGTTAACGATGTAGTCGTTACAGATACGATCCAGTTCACCCGTGCTAACGCCCGGTTTGATATACGGTTCGATCATCTCCAGCACTTCCGCGGCCAGACGGCCCGCGACGCGCATTTTTTCGATTTCTTCAGGGGTCTTGATTGAGATAGCCATGAATTCTGTCCATCAGTGTCGATTATTTCGACAATAATTGTGTAAGTGCTGTCAATGGTATCAGTCCAGCATACATGCTGCCAAATTGAGAATCATTAACAGCACAGCAAGCCAACAATTATTGGTGTCCACGGCGTATTTGTGGTATAAAGCGCGCCGGACTTCCGATCTCATTTCGTATACACAGAATGGACGGAAGCGACAAATCTCACTTTGTGTAACAACACACACGTATCGGCACATATTCCGGGGTGCCCTTTGGGGTCGGTAATATGGGATACGTGGAGGCATAACCCCAACTTTATCTATAGAGGTTTTAATCATGGCAACTGTTTCCATGCGCGACATGCTCAAGGCTGGTGTTCACTTCGGTCACCAGACCCGTTACTGGAACCCGAAAATGAAGCCGTTCATCTTCGGTGCGCGTAACAAAGTTCACATCATCAACCTTGAGAAAACTGTACCGATGTTCAACGAAGCGCTGGCTGAACTGAACAAGATTGCTTCTCGTAAAGGTAAAATCCTTTTCGTTGGTACTAAACGCGCTGCAAGCGAAGCGGTGAAAGACGCTGCTAACAGCTGCGACCAGTTCTTCGTGAACCATCGCTGGCTGGGCGGTATGCTGACTAACTGGAAAACCGTTCGTCAGTCCATCAAACGTCTGAAAGACCTGGAAACTCAGTCTCAGGACGGTACTTTCGAAAAGCTGACCAAGAAAGAAGCGCTGATGCGTACTCGTGAGCTTGAGAAACTGGAAAACAGCCTGGGCGGTATCAAAGACATGGGCGGTCTGCCGGACGCTCTGTTCGTCATCGATGCTGACCACGAGCACATTGCTATCAAAGAAGCAAACAACCTGGGTATTCCGGTATTTGCTATCGTTGATACCAACTCTGATCCGGATGGTGTTGACTTCGTTATCCCGGGTAACGACGACGCAATCCGTGCTGTTAGCCTGTACCTGGGCGCTGTTGCTGCAACCGTTCGTGAAGGCCGTTCTCAGGATCTGGCTTCCCAGGCGGAAGAAAGCTTCGTAGAAGCTGAATAATAAGGCTTGATAACTTCCCTGAAATAGTGCGAGTTGCAGGAAGGCGGCAAGCTCGAGAATTCCCGGGAGCTTACATCAGTAAGTGACTGGGATGAGCGAGCGAAGAAAACGCTCCTGCGGTTCGGAATATGAAGGGGAAGAGCCCTTATAAACCAGGTAGTATCATGTTTGGTTAGGGGGCCTGTATATGGCCCCCTTTTTCACTTTTAAATCTGTGCGGTTTGACGCCGGGCAGATCAAATCTTCCGAGGATTTTAGAATGGCTGAAATTACCGCATCCCTGGTAAAAGAGCTGCGTGAGCGTACTGGCGCAGGCATGATGGATTGCAAAAAAGCACTGACTGAAGCTAATGGCGACATCGAGCTGGCAATCGAAAACATGCGTAAGTCCGGCGCTATCAAAGCGGCGAAAAAAGCAGGCAACGTTGCTGCTGACGGCGTGATCAAAACCAAAATCGACGGCAACATCGCTTTCATTCTGGAAGTTAACTGCCAGACTGACTTCGTTGCTAAAGATGGTGGTTTCCAGGCATTTGCTGACAAAGTGCTGGATGCCGCTGTTGCTGGCAAAATCACTGACGTTGAAGTGCTGAAAGCGCAGTTCGAAGAAGAGCGCGTTGCGCTGGTAGCGAAAATCGGTGAGAACATCAACATCCGCCGTATCGCTTCCCTGGAAGGTGACGTTCTGGGTAGCTACCAGCACGGTGCGCGCATCGGTGTTCTGGTTGCCGCTAAAGGCGCAGACGAAGAGCTGGTTAAGCAGCTGGCAATGCACGTTGCTGCAAGCAAGCCTGAATTTGTTAAGCCGGAAGACGTGTCTGCTGAAGTGGTAGAAAAAGAATACCAGGTTCAGCTGGACATCGCGATGCAGTCTGGTAAGCCGAAAGAAATCGCAGAGAAAATGGTTGAAGGCCGCATGAAGAAATTCACCGGCGAAGTTTCTCTGACGGGTCAGCCTTTCGTTATGGAGCCAAGCAAGTCTGTTGGTCAGCTGCTGAAAGAGCACAACGCTGACGTTACTGGCTTCATCCGCTTCGAAGTGGGCGAAGGCATCGAGAAAGTTGAGACTGACTTTGCAGCAGAAGTTGCTGCGATGTCCAAGCAGTCTTAATTGTCGAAAAGGAGCCGCCTGAGGGCGGCTTCTTTTTGTCACCCGTCTCGCAAAATCAGTATGGCTCTTATTTCGTTGTACTGAGTAGCGACATATCATTGTCGCCAGAATTTACCCCCATTTTTAATCGTTGACAGTCTCAGGAAAGAAACATGGCTACCAATGCAAAACCCGTCTATAAACGCATTCTGCTTAAGTTAAGTGGCGAAGCTCTGCAGGGTTCGGAAGGCTTCGGTATTGACGCAAGCATACTGGATCGTATGGCTCAGGAAATCAAAGAACTGGTTGAACTGGGTATTCAGGTTGGTGTGGTGATTGGTGGCGGTAACTTGTTCCGTGGTGCTGGTCTGGCGAAAGCGGGTATGAACCGAGTTGTGGGCGACCACATGGGCATGCTGGCCACCGTGATGAACGGCCTGGCAATGCGCGATGCGCTTCACCGCGCCTATGTGAACGCCCGCCTGATGTCCGCTATCCCACTGAATGGCGTATGCGACAACTACAGCTGGGCAGAGGCTATCAGCCTGCTGCGTAATAACCGCGTGGTTATCCTCTCTGCGGGTACCGGTAATCCTTTCTTCACCACTGACTCTGCGGCGTGCCTGCGTGGCATTGAAATCGAAGCCGACGTGGTGCTGAAAGCGACGAAAGTCGATGGCGTCTTTACTGCCGATCCGGCGAAAGATCCTGCTGCTACGATGTACGAGCAGTTGACCTACAATGAAGTTCTGGATAAAGAACTGAAAGTGATGGATCTGGCGGCGTTTACGCTGGCGCGTGACCACAAATTGCCGATTCGTGTCTTTAACATGAACAAACCTGGCGCACTGCGTCGCGTCGTCATGGGTGAAAAAGAAGGCACATTAATTACGGAATAATTCCCGTATTGGCCAATTACGGGTAAGATTTGCCTTTACCCGGCGGGACTTTTATATCCTGTGTCATAAATTAAACGAGACTATACTGAGCACATTCTGAATACACAAAGTCATTCATGCTGCGTCAAGGCGACAAGAGCGTGAATCTCCAGGAGCGTACCTGAGTACGTGACTGGAGTGAACGCTTGCAGTCAACGCAGAGGCAGCTTGAAGGATGAAGTGTATTGTGTGCTGTCTGGTCTGACTGAGACTAGTATCCAAGGATTCGTAACGTGATTAGCGATATCAGAAAAGATGCTGAAGTACGCATGGAAAAATGCGTAGAAGCGTTCAAAAACCAAATCAGCAAAATACGCACGGGTCGTGCTTCTCCCAGCCTGCTGGATGGCATTGTCGTGGAATATTACGGCACGCCAACGCCGTTGCGTCAGCTGGCAAGCGTAACGGTAGAAGATTCCCGTACCCTGAAAATCAACGTGTTTGATCGCTCCATGAGCCCGGCCGTTGAGAAAGCGATTATGGCTTCTGACCTCGGTCTGAACCCGAGCTCCGCAGGCAGCGATATTCGCGTTCCGCTGCCTCCGCTGACGGAAGAGCGTCGCAAAGATCTGACGAAAATCGTTCGTGGTGAAGCTGAACAGGCGCGTGTTGCCGTACGTAACGTCCGCCGTGACGCGAACGACAAAGTGAAAGCACTGCTGAAAGACAAAGAGATCAGCGAAGATGACGATCGCCGTTCTCAGGACGACGTACAGAAAATGACGGATGCCGCCATCAAGAAAGTGGATGCGGCGCTGGCAGATAAAGAAGCAGAACTGATGCAGTTCTGATTCCGCTGTACGCTCAAAACGCCGCTCAGAAGATCATACGATCGGCTGGCGGCGTTTTGCTTTTTATCCTGTCTCTTTTTTCGGATGTTTGATGAAGCAATTAACCATTCTGGGTTCGACCGGCTCTATCGGTTGCAGCACGCTGGACGTGGTGCGTCAAAACCCTGAGCACTTTCGCGTTATCGCGCTGGTGGCAGGTAAAAATGTCAGCAGTATGGTGGAGCAGTGCCTGGAATTCTCCCCGCGTTATGCCGTGATGGACGATGACGCCAGCGCGCGCCTTCTCAATGACGCGCTGAAGCAGCATGGTAGCCATACGGAAGTTCTCAGGGGGCAACAGGCGGCTTGTGATATGGCGGCGCTTGATGAGGTCGATCAGGTCATGGCGGCCATCGTTGGCGCGGCGGGCCTGCTGCCAACGCTTGCCGCCATTCGCGCGGGAAAAACCATTCTGCTGGCAAACAAAGAATCTTTGGTGACCTGTGGACGCCTGTTCATGGACGCCGTGAAGCACAGTAAAGCCCGACTTTTACCGGTAGACAGCGAACATAACGCTATTTTTCAGAGTATGCCCCAACCCATTCAACACAATCTGGGATACGCTGACCTGGAGCAGAATGGCGTGATGTCCGTTTTGCTTACCGGGTCTGGTGGCCCGTTCCGGGAAACGCCGCTGCATGAACTGGTGTCGATGACGCCCGATCAGGCATGCCGTCATCCGAACTGGTCGATGGGACGTAAGATCTCCGTCGACTCAGCCACTATGATGAATAAAGGTCTGGAATACATTGAAGCGCGTTGGTTGTTTAACGCCAGTGCCCGTCAGATGGAAGTGCTGATTCACCCGCAGTCGGTGATTCACTCGATGGTGCGTTATCAGGACGGCAGCGTTCTGGCGCAACTGGGTGAGCCAGACATGCGCACGCCTATCGCACATACGATGGCCTGGCCGAATCGCGTAACCTCTGGCGTTGCACCGCTCGATTTCTGCAAACTCAGTGCGTTGACGTTTAGCGCGCCGGATTACCAACGTTACCCGTGCCTGAAACTGGCGATGGAGGCGTTTGAGCAGGGGCAGGCCGCTACAACCGCGCTGAATGCAGCCAATGAAATTGTCGTTGCTGCATTTCTTGCTGAAGAAATACGCTTTACCGATATCGCCGATCTCAATTTAGCCGTGCTGGAGCAGATGGATCTACAAGAACCGCAGAGCGTCGATGACGTACTTAAGGTCGATGCGATTGCGCGAGAAGTCGCCAGAAAACAAGTGATGCGACTCGCAAGCTGAGGATTATCCTCCCGGAGGAGATCGTGCTATTTGTTAGCGTTGTGCTTCAGTGATATAGTCTGCGCCACCTGATCGCAGGTATTTGGCTTTTTTCGGTCAGGTAAGCCGTGGTTTGACACGGCTTTTTTGTGGATGCACAAAATCATTCAGGTTGCATCAAGGTGGCAAGTGAATGAGTTTCCAGGCGCATACAAAGAGTATGTGACTGAGGCGAATGATCACAGCCAACGAAGAGGCAGCCTGAAGGATGAAGAGCAAAAGGCTTCAGTATTCCTGAGTACCGCTAAATCCTTTCAGGGACTATAAACGCGTTATGTTGTCTGCAACTCAACCAGTAAGCGAAAATTTGCCTGCACATGGCTGTCGCCATGTCGCGATCATTATGGATGGCAATGGTCGCTGGGCGAAAAAGCAAGGGAAGATTCGCGCATTTGGGCATAAGGCCGGAGCGAAATCCGTCCGCCGTGCCGTCTCTTTTGCTGCCAACAATGGTATTGATGCGTTAACGCTGTATGCCTTTAGTAGTGAAAACTGGAACCGACCGGCGCAGGAAGTGAGTGCGTTAATGGAGCTATTTGTGTGGGCGCTTGATAGTGAAGTGAAAAGCCTGCATCGCCATAACGTCCGCCTGCGCATTATTGGCGACACCAGTCGATTTAACTCGCGTTTGCAAGAACGTATTCGTAAGTCTGAAGCGCTTACCGCCCAGAATACCGGGCTGACGCTGAATATTGCGGCGAATTACGGCGGACGTTGGGACATTGTCCAGGGAGTCAGACAACTGGCAGAACAGGTGCAGGAAGGTTTACTGCGTCCTGATCAGATTGATGAAGACATGCTCAACCAACAAATCTGTATGCATGAGCTGGCTCCGGTGGATTTAGTAATTAGGACTGGGGGAGAGCATCGAATAAGTAACTTTTTGCTTTGGCAAATTGCCTATGCCGAACTTTACTTTACAGATGTTCTTTGGCCCGATTTCGATGAACAAGACTTTGAAGGTGCACTGCATGCCTTTGCTAATCGAGAGCGTCGTTTCGGCGGCACCGAGCCCGGTGATGACAAAGCCTGATGGGGGTCGCTTTTGCTGAAGTATCGCCTAATTTCTGCTTTCGTTTTAATACCCGTGGTCATCGCGGCGCTGTTTCTGCTGCCGCCGGTGGGGTTCGCCATTGTGACGTTGGTTGTTTGTATGCTGGCCGCGTGGGAATGGGGACAGTTAAGCGGTTTTGCCACGCGCACGCAACGCGTCTGGCTGGCGGTGCTGTGTGGGCTATTGCTCGCACTGATGCTGTTTCTGTTGCCGGAATATCATCATAATATTCATCAGCCGATGGTCGAAGCCTCGTTGTGGGCATCGCTGGGCTGGTGGGTTGTTGCGTTAGTGCTGGTGTTTTTTTACCCCGACTCGGCGACGATCTGGCGTAATTCGAAGACATTACGCATAATTTTTGGCGTGCTCACGATCGTTCCCTTCTTCTGGGGAATGCTGGCGCTGCGTGCATGGCACTATGACGAGAATCATTACAGTGGCGCAATATGGCTGCTCTATGTCATGATCCTGGTCTGGGGGGCGGACTCCGGGGCGTATATGTTTGGCAAACTGTTTGGCAAACATAAACTGGCGCCGAAAGTGTCGCCGGGGAAAACCTGGCAGGGCTTTTTTGGTGGCCTTGCCACAGCGGCTGTGATCTCCTGGGGTTACGGCATGTGGGCGAATCTGGATGTTGCGCCTGTCACCTTATTAATCTGTTCTATTGTCGCTGCGCTGGCCTCCGTGCTGGGCGATCTGACTGAGAGCATGTTTAAGCGTGAAGCAGGAATTAAAGACAGCGGTCATTTGATTCCAGGACACGGTGGTATTCTGGACCGTATTGACAGCCTGACGGCGGCAGTACCGGTCTTTGCTTGCCTGTTGTTACTGGTATTCAAGACGCTTTAACGGAAGGTTTTATGCTGAGTATTCTCTGGAATCTGGCTGCATTCATTGTCGCACTGGGTGTGCTGATCACCGTGCATGAATTTGGTCATTTCTGGGTTGCCCGGCGCTGCGGTGTCCGTGTCGAGCGCTTTTCCATTGGATTTGGTAAAGCGCTCTGGCGCCGTACCGATCGGTCTGGGACCGAATATGTCATCGCCCTGATCCCGCTGGGCGGTTATGTCAAAATGCTGGATGAGCGCGCGGAACCGGTGATTCCGGAGCTGCGCCACCACGCTTTCAACAACAAAACCGTCGGCCAGCGCGCCGCGATCATTGCCGCCGGTCCGGTTGCCAATTTCCTTTTTGCCATCTTCGCTTACTGGCTGGTGTTTATCATCGGCGTCCCCGGTGTTCGTCCGGTTGTTGGTGAAATTACGCCCAACTCGATTGCCGCTCAGGCGCAAATTATTCCTGGCACGGAACTTAAAGCCGTTGATGGTATCGAAACCCCTGATTGGGACGCAGTGCGTTTACAGTTGGTCGCAAAAATTGGCGACGAACAGACGACAATCAGCGTGGCGCCTTTCGGCAGCAACCAGCGACAGGAAAAAACGCTGGATTTGCGGCAGTGGGCATTTGAGCCTGATAAGGAAGATCCTGTATCTTCTTTAGGGATTCGACCGCGCGGACCACAGATTGAACCGGTGCTGTCAGAAGTCCAGGCTCAGTCCGCCGCAAGTAAGGCGGGTTTGCAAGCTGGCGACAGGATCGTTAAAGTCGATGGTCAACCGCTAACGCAGTGGATGACGTTCGTGAACCTGGTGCGCGATAATCCGGGTCAGCCGTTAGCGCTGGAAATTGAAAGGCAGGGCAGTGCCTTGTCTTTGACATTAATTCCGGATTCGAAACCGGGTAATGGGAAGGCAGAAGGGTTTGCCGGTGTTGTGCCGAAAATCATTCCTCTGCCGGATGAGTACAAGACAGTACGCCAGTATGGGCCATTCAGCGCCATTGCACAGGCCACGGATAAAACGTGGCAGTTGATGAAGCTGACGGTCAGTATGCTGGGAAAATTGATAACCGGTGATGTGAAACTGAACAACCTCAGTGGGCCGATTTCTATCGCTCAGGGGGCTGGGATGTCAGCGGAGTTCGGGGTGATTTATTATCTGATGTTCCTTGCGCTGATTAGCGTGAACTTAGGGATAATCAACCTGTTTCCGTTGCCCGTTCTTGACGGGGGGCATCTGCTGTTCCTGGCGATTGAAAAGCTTAAGGGCGGACCGGTATCCGAGCGGGTTCAAGACTTTAGTTATCGCATTGGCTCGATATTGCTGGTGCTGTTAATGGGGCTTGCACTTTTCAATGATTTCTCTCGGTTGTAAGAGAGTTAGTTAGGAAGAACGCATAATAACGATGGCGATGAAAAAGTTGCTCATAGCGTCGCTGCTGTTTAGCAGCGCGACCGTATACGGTGCTGAAGGGTTCGTAGTGAAGGACATTCATTTCGAAGGCCTGCAGCGTGTCGCCGTTGGTGCGGCCCTCCTCAGTATGCCGGTGCGCACAGGCGACACGGTTAATGATGAAGATATCAGTAATACCATTCGCGCACTGTTTGCCACTGGCAACTTTGAGGATGTTCGTGTCCTTCGCGATGGCGATACGCTTCTGGTTCAGGTAAAAGAACGTCCGACTATTGCCAGCATCACCTTCTCCGGTAACAAATCGGTGAAAGATGACATGCTGAAGCAAAACCTCGAGGCTTCTGGCGTGCGTGTTGGCGAATCTTTGGATCGCACCACCATTGCCGATATCGAGAAAGGTCTGGAAGACTTCTACTACAGCGTCGGTAAATACAGCGCCAGCGTGAAAGCCGTTGTCACGCCACTGCCGCGCAACCGTGTTGACCTTAAACTGGTGTTCCAGGAAGGGGTATCGGCGAAGATCCAGCAGATCAATATCGTCGGTAATCATGCCTTCAGCACGGATGAACTGATCTCTCACTTCCAGTTGCGTGATGAAGTTCCGTGGTGGAACGTTGTTGGCGATCGCAAATACCAGAAGCAGAAACTGGCGGGTGACCTTGAAACCCTGCGCAGTTACTACCTGGATCGCGGTTACGCGCGTTTCAACATCGACTCAACGCAGGTCAGCCTGACCCCGGATAAGAAAGGGATCTACATTACCGTGAACATCACGGAAGGCGAGCAGTATAAGCTTTCTGGCGTTCAGGTAACGGGGAACCTGGCGGGGCACTCTGCGGAGATCGAAAGCCTGACCAAAATTGAGCCGGGCGAACTCTATAACGGCACCAAAGTGACCAAAATGGAAGATGATATTAAGAAGCTTCTGGGTCGCTATGGTTACGCCTATCCGCGTGTTCAGTCACAGCCGGAAATCAACGATACTGACAAAACCGTTATGCTGCGCGTAAACGTTGATGCGGGTAACCGTTTCTACGTGCGTAAGATCCGTTTTGAAGGTAACGACACGTCCAAAGATGCCGTCCTGCGTCGCGAAATGCGCCAGATGGAAGGGGCATGGCTGGGCAGTGATATGGTTGATCAGGGTAAAGAGCGTCTGAACCGTCTGGGTTACTTTGAAACGGTCGACACCGACACGCAGCGTGTTCCGGGCAGCCCGGACCAGGTAGACGTGGTCTATAAGGTGAAAGAGCGTAACACCGGTAGCTTTAACTTTGGTGTCGGTTACGGTACGGAAAGCGGCGTAAGCTTCCAGGCCGGTGTTCAGCAGGATAACTGGCTGGGCACGGGTTACGCGGTAGGGATTAACGGTACCAAGAACGATTACCAGACCTACAGCGAACTGTCCGTCACCAACCCGTACTTCACTGTTGATGGCGTGAGTCTGGGTGGGCGCATCTTCTATAACGACTTTGATGCGAACGATGCGGATCTGTCTGACTATACCAACAAAAGTTATGGTACAGACGTCACGCTGGGCTTCCCGGTCAACGAATACAACACCCTGCGTGCGGGTTTAGGGTATGTGCATAACTCCCTGTCTAATATGCAGCCGCAGGTCGCGATGTGGCGTTATTTGAACTCCGTGGGTGAATACCCGAGTGAATCGAATGACCGCAACTCCTTTAGCGCCAACGACTTCACCTTCAACTATGGCTGGACTTATAACAAGCTTGACCGTGGCTTCTTCCCGACGGAAGGGACGCGTATCAACCTGAACGGTAAGGTGACGATCCCTGGCTCTGATAACGAGTTCTACAAAGCGACACTGGATACCGCAACCTACGTACCGATCGACGACGATCATAAGTGGGTGGTCCTCGGTCGTACCCGTTGGGGTTATGGGGATGGAATCGGCGGTAAAGAGATGCCGTTCTATGAGAACTTCTATGCCGGTGGCTCCAGCACCGTGCGTGGCTTCCAGTCCAATACCATTGGTCCGAAAGCCGTTTATTATCCATCCAGCAGTCGTCATGATGGCGATAGCGACTACGATAACGAATGTGAAAGCACGCAATCGGCGCCGTGTAAATCGGATGATGCAGTGGGCGGTAACGCCATGGCTGTCGCCAGCCTGGAGTTCATTACCCCAACGCCGTTCATCAGTGATAAATACGCCAACTCGGTACGTACTTCGTTCTTCTGGGATATGGGTACCGTCTGGGATACTAACTGGGATTCAAGTGCATATTCCGGTTATCCAGACTACAGTGATCCAAGCAATATCCGTATGTCTGCTGGTATCGCATTACAATGGATGTCCCCATTGGGGCCGTTGGTCTTCTCCTACGCCCAGCCGTTTAAGGATTACGATGGAGACAAAAAAGAGCAGTTCCAGTTTAACATTGGTAAAACATGGTAATTGTTCTTCGCAAAGGAATGTAATGGTAGTGTAGCGATGACTTAAGGCGATCATCTTGCATGGGATCGCCTGGCCACGCAAAGAACTGCACCTTCGGGTGCAAATGGGATGGTAAGGAGTTTATTGTGAAAAAGTGGTTATTAGCGGCAGGTCTCGGTTTAGCAATGGTTACGTCTGCACAGGCTGCTGACAAAATTGCTATCGTCAACATGGGTAGCCTGTTCCAGCAGGTTGCACAGAAGACCGGTGTTTCCAACACGTTGGAAAATGAGTTTAAAGGCCGCGCGAGCGAACTGCAGCGTATGGAATCCGATCTGCAATCTAAAATGCAGCGTCTGCAGTCCATGAAAGCGGGCAGCGATCGTACTAAGCTGGAAAAAGACGTGATGGCTCAGCGCCAGACCTTCTCTCAGAAAGCGCAGGCTTTTGAGCAGGATCGTGCACGTCGTTCCAACGAAGAACGTGGCAAACTGGTTACCCGTATCCAGACTGCAGTGAAATCTGTTGCCAGCAGCCAGAGCATCGATCTGGTCGTTGACGCAAACACCGTTGCTTACAACAGCAGCGATGTAAAAGACATCACCGCTGACGTACTGAAACAGGTTAAATAAGTAATGCCTTCAATTCGACTGGCTGATTTAGCAGAACAGTTGGATGCAGAATTACACGGTGATGGCGATATCGTCATCACCGGCGTTGCGTCCATGCAATCTGCGCAAACGGGTCACATCACCTTCATGGTGAATCCAAAATACCGTGAGCACCTGGCCTTATGCCAGGCGTCTGCCGTTGTCATGACGCAGGACGATCTTCCTTTTGCTAAGAGTGCTGCGTTGGTAGTGAAAAATCCTTACCTGACGTACGCGCGAATGGCGCAAATTTTAGATACCACGCCGCAGCCGGCACAGAACATTGCACCGAGTGCAGTAGTTGATGCGACGGCAACGCTGGGTAGCAATGTTTCAATTGGCGCAAATGCGGTGATTGAGTCTGGCGTGGAGCTTGGCGATAACGTGGTTATCGGCCCGGGCTGCTTCGTCGGGAAAAATACGAAAATTGGGGCCGGTTCGCGTCTGTGGGCGAATGTATCGGTTTACCACGACATTCAGATCGGTGAGAATTGCCTGATCCAGTCCAGTACGGTCATCGGTGCTGACGGTTTTGGCTATGCCAACGATCGCGGCAACTGGGTGAAGATCCCGCAGTTAGGTCGCGTTATTATTGGCGATCGTGTGGAGATCGGCGCCTGTACCACCATCGACCGTGGCGCGCTGGATGATACTGTGATCGGCAATGGGGTTATCATTGATAACCAGTGTCAGATTGCACATAACGTTGTGATTGGCGACAATACGGCGGTTGCCGGTGGCGTCATTATGGCGGGCAGCCTGAAGATTGGCCGTTATTGCATGATCGGCGGTGCCAGCGTAATCAACGGGCATATGGAAATATGCGACAAGGTTACCGTGACGGGCATGGGGATGGTGATGCGTCCCATCACTGAACCAGGCGTCTATTCCTCAGGCATTCCGCTGCAACCTAACAAAGTATGGCGTAAGACAGCCGCACTGGTGATGAACATTGATGATATGAGCAAGCGCCTCAAAGCCATTGAGCGCAAGGTTAATCAACAAGACTAAACTCTCACCCGGTCACACATACTTTACGGCCTGTCGGCATTCATACGATTGCGGCAGGCCGTGTTATTATTGGCTTTTAGCATATTTGGACAGGAAGAGTATTTTGACTACTAACACTCATACTCTGCATATTGAAGAGATTTTAGAACTTCTGCCGCACCGTTTTCCGTTTTTACTGGTTGATCGCGTGCTGGACTTTGAAGAAGGTCGTTTTCTGCGCGCAGTGAAAAATGTCTCCGTTAACGAGCCGTTTTTCCAGGGGCATTTCCCGGGTAAACCGATTTTCCCTGGCGTGCTGATTCTGGAAGCCATGGCACAGGCTACCGGTATTCTGGCGTTTAAAAGCGTTGGTAAACTGGAGCCGGGAGAACTCTATTATTTCGCCGGTATCGATGAAGCGCGCTTTAAGCGTCCTGTCGTGCCAGGCGATCAGATGATCATGGAAGTCACTTTCGAGAAAACGCGCCGTGGCCTGACCCGCTTCAAAGGGGTTGCTCTGGTCGACGGTAAAGTAGTTTGCGAAGCAACGATGATGTGCGCTCGTAGCCGGGAGGCCTGATACGTGATTGATAATTCCGCCTTTGTTCATCCGACCGCCATTGTGGAAGAGGGCGCTTCACTTGGCGCTAACGTTCACATTGGTCCTTTTTGTCTTGTTGGACCCCATGTTGAAATTGGTGAGGGTACCGTACTGAAGTCTCACGTTGTCGTGAATGGTCATACCAAAATTGGCCGCGATAACGAGATATATCAGTTCGCCTCCATTGGCGAAGTGAACCAGGATCTGAAATATGCTGGTGAACCGACCCGTGTGGAAATTGGCGATCGTAACCGCATTCGCGAAAGCGTTACCATTCATCGTGGCACAGTGCAGGGCGGTGGATTGACGAAGGTGGGCAGCGATAACTTACTGATGATCAATGCTCATGTGGCACACGATTGCACAATAGGGGATCGCTGTATTCTGGCTAATAACGCCACGCTAGCGGGTCACGTCTCCCTGGATGATTATGTCATCATCGGTGGCATGACCGCTGTGCACCAGTTCTGCATTATTGGTGCACACGTGATGGTTGGCGGCTGTTCTGGCGTTGCTCAGGACGTTCCGCCGTACGTTATTGCGCAGGGCAACCACGCGACGCCGTTTGGCGTCAACATCGAAGGGCTGAAGCGTCGCGGATTTACTCGCGAAGCGATCACCGCCATCCGCAATGCATACAAAGCGTTGTACCGTAGTGGCAAAACGCTGGAAGATGTAAAACCGGAAATCGCCGAACTGGCGAAGCAGTATCCGGAAGTACAGGCGTTCAGCGATTTCTTTGCCCGCTCGACGCGCGGTCTGATTCGTTAATGGCTGAGCAGCGCCCCTTAACGATTGCCCTGGTCGCCGGAGAAACCTCCGGCGATATTCTTGGTGCTGGCTTAATCCGGGCGCTGAAGGCGCGTGTTCCCGACGCGCGTTTTGTCGGCGTCGCAGGCCCACGTATGCAGGCCGAAGGCTGTGAAGCCTGGTATGAAATGGAAGAACTGGCGGTGATGGGCATTGTGGAAGTGCTTGGACGCCTGCGTCGTCTGCTGCATATCCGCGCCGATCTGACTCGTCGATTCACTGAGCTGCAGCCCGATGTCTTCGTTGGTATAGATGCACCCGATTTCAATATCACCCTCGAAGGGAATCTGAAAAAACAGGGTATCAAAACGATTCATTACGTCAGTCCGTCCGTCTGGGCGTGGCGACAGAAACGCGTTTTCAAAATAGGCAGATCCACCAATATGGTTCTGGCTTTTCTGCCTTTCGAAAAAGCGTTTTACGACAAGTACAACGTGCCGTGCCGTTTTATCGGTCACACCATGGCGGACGCGATGCCTCTGGACCCGGATAAAAACGCGGCGCGAGATGTGCTGGGGATCCCCCGTGACGCGCACTGTCTGGCATTATTACCCGGCAGTCGCGGTGCGGAAGTCGAAATGCTCAGCGCCGACTTCCTGAAAACGGCCCAATTGTTGCGCCAGACCTATCCTGATCTTGAGGTGGTGGTGCCATTGGTGAACGCCAAACGGCGCGAGCAGTTTGAGCAGATCAAAGCAGAAGTCGCCCCGACGCTTTCCGTCCATATGTTGGATGGGATGGCTCGAGAAGCGATGATTGCCAGCGATGCCGCGTTGCTGGCATCCGGTACCGCTGCGCTCGAGTGCATGCTGGCCAAATGCCCGATGGTGGTGGGATATCGCATGAAGCCCTTTACGTTCTGGCTGGCGAAGCGACTGGTGAAGACAGATTATGTCTCGCTGCCAAACCTGCTGGCGGGAAGGGAACTGGTGAAAGAGCTGTTGCAGGAAGAGTGCGAGCCGCAAAAGCTGGCTGAGGCGCTTCTCCCCTTACTGGCGAACGGTAAAACCAGTCATGCGATGCACGATACTTTCCGCGAACTGCATCAGCAGATCCGCTGTAATGCTGATGAGCAGGCGGCGGATGCGGTCCTGGAGTTAGCACGATGATCGAATTTGTTTATCCACACACGCACTTAGTGGCGGGTGTGGATGAAGTCGGACGTGGTCCGTTGGTAGGCGCGGTCGTTACCGCAGCCGTGATCCTCGACCCGGCTCGCCCGATTGTGGGTCTTAACGATTCCAAAAAATTATCTGAAAAGCGCCGTCTGGCGCTGTATGACGAAATCAAAGAAAAAGCGTTGAGCTGGAGTCTCGGTCGTGCGGAACCGCACGAGATCGATGAGCTGAATATACTCCACGCCACGATGTTGGCCATGCAGCGAGCGGTGGCGGGGTTACATATTGCGCCGGAATATGTGCTGATCGATGGTAATCGCTGTCCGGCATTACCTGTGCCGTCTCTGGCGGTAGTGAAGGGCGACAGTCGGGTGGCGGAGATCAGCGCCGCGTCTATTCTTGCAAAAGTCACGCGTGACGCCGAAATGGCCGCGTTGGATAGCGTTTTCCCGCAATATGGTTTTGCCCAGCACAAAGGGTATCCAACCGCTTTCCATCTGGAAAAACTGGCTGAATATGGCGCAACGGAGCATCACCGACGTAGTTTTGCTCCCGTTAAACGCGCACTGGGACTCGCGTCCTGATTCTTGTGTCGAAGGAATCTGAAGATGTCTGAACCTCGTTTCGTCCACCTGCGGGTGCACAGCGACTACTCCATGATCGATGGGCTGGCAAAAACCGGGCCGCTGGTGAAAAAGGCGGCCGCGTTGGGCATGCCTGCGCTGGCGATCACCGATTTTACTAACCTCTGTGGTCTGGTGAAGTTCTACGGAGCGGGTCATGGTGCAGGGATTAAACCCATTGTTGGCGCTGATTTCCATGTTCAGAGCGAGCTGATGGGGGATGAACTGACGCATCTGACAGTGCTTGCCGCCAATAACACCGGGTACCAAAATCTGACGCTGTTGATTTCAAAAGCCTATCAACGCGGCTATGGCGCGGCGGGGCCGATCATCGACCGTGACTGGCTGATCGAACTGAAAGAAGGGTTGATCCTGCTTTCCGGCGGGCGCATGGGTGACGTCGGGCGCAGTCTGCTTCGCGGTAACGGCGCGCTGGTTGATGAGTGTGTCGCGTTCTATGAAGAACACTTCCCGGATCGTTACTTCCTTGAGCTTATCCGCACTGGTCGTCCCGATGAAGAGAACTATCTTCATGCTGCCGTTGCGCTGGCGGAAGCGCGCAGTTTGCCGGTGGTCGCCACCAACGACGTGCGCTTTATCAACAGTGATGACTTTGACGCGCATGAAATTCGCGTTGCTATCCACGATGGTTTCACCCTCGACGATCCCAAACGTCCGCGTAATTACTCGCCGCAGCAATATATGCGCTCGGAAGAGGAGATGTGCGAACTCTTCTCTGATATTCCGGAAGCGTTGGAAAACACCGTTGAAATTGCCAAACGCTGTAACGTAACGGTACGTCTGGGCGAGTATTTCCTGCCGCAGTTCCCGACAGGCGATATGACCACGGAAGATTTCCTGGTCCAGAAATCGAAAGAAGGGCTGGAAGAGCGTCTGGCCTTCTTGTTCCCGGATGAAGCCGTGCGAAAAGAAAAGCGGCCGCCTTACGATGAACGTCTGGATATTGAACTGCAGGTGATCAACCAGATGGGGTTCCCGGGTTACTTCCTCATCGTGATGGAATTTATCCAGTGGTCGAAAGATAACGGCGTGCCGGTAGGGCCAGGCCGTGGTTCCGGTGCGGGCTCGCTGGTGGCTTACGCGCTGAAAATTACCGACCTCGACCCGCTGGAATTTGACCTGCTGTTCGAACGTTTCCTTAACCCGGAACGTGTCTCGATGCCTGACTTCGACGTTGACTTCTGTATGGAGAAACGCGACCAGGTGATTGAACACGTGGCCGACATGTATGGCCGTGATGCGGTATCGCAGATTATTACCTTCGGTACGATGGCGGCGAAAGCGGTGATCCGCGACGTGGGTCGCGTACTGGGCCACCCGTACGGCTTTGTCGATCGTATTTCGAAACTGGTGCCCCCCGATCCGGGGATGACGCTGGCGAAAGCCTTCGAGGCTGAACCGCAACTGCCAGAAATCTACGAGGCAGATGAAGAGGTTAAAGCGCTGATCGACATGGCGCGTAAGCTGGAAGGCGTGACCCGAAACGCCGGTAAACACGCTGGTGGTGTGGTTATCGCCCCGACGAAAATCACCGATTTTGCGCCGCTGTACTGTGATGAACAGGGGCTGCACCCGGTTACCCAGTTTGATAAAAACGACGTGGAATATGCCGGCCTCGTGAAGTTCGACTTCCTTGGCTTGCGTACACTCACTATCATTAACTGGGCGCTGGAGATGATTAACGCCCGCCGTGAAAAGAACGGTGAGCCGCCGCTGGATATTGCCGCTATCCCGCTGGACGATAAGAAAAGCTTCGATATGCTGCAACGCTCGGAAACCACGGCGGTCTTCCAGCTTGAATCCCGCGGCATGAAAGACCTGATTAAGCGTCTACAGCCTGACTGCTTCGAAGATATGATAGCCCTGGTGGCCCTGTTCCGTCCGGGGCCGTTGCAGTCCGGCATGGTAGATAACTTCATCGACCGTAAGCACGGGCGCGAAGAGATCTCCTATCCGGATGTGCAGTGGCAACACGAAAGCCTGAAACCAGTACTGGAGCCAACCTACGGCATCATCCTGTATCAGGAACAGGTCATGCAGATTGCCCAGGTGCTTTCTGGCTATACTCTTGGCGGTGCGGATATGCTGCGTCGTGCGATGGGTAAAAAAAAGCCGGAAGAGATGGCCAAACAGCGCTCCATCTTTGAAGACGGCGCGAAGAAAAACGGTATTGACGGCGAACTGGCGATGAAAATCTTCGACCTGGTGGAGAAATTCGCCGGGTACGGGTTTAACAAATCGCACTCTGCTGCCTACGCGCTGGTCTCTTACCAGACGCTGTGGCTGAAAGCGCACTATCCTGCTGAGTTTATGGCGGCGGTAATGACTGCCGATATGGACAACACCGAGAAGGTGGTAGGGCTGGTGGATGAATGCTGGCGCATGGGGCTGAAAATCCTGCCGCCGGATATCAACTCCGGGCTGTACCACTTCCACGTCAACGACGATGGCGAGATTGTCTACGGTATCGGCGCGATCAAAGGCGTGGGTGAAGGCCCGATCGAGGCGATCATTGAGGCGCGTAACAACGGCGGCTATTTCCGTGAGCTGTTTGATCTTTGCGCGCGCACCGATACCAAAAAGCTCAACCGGCGGGTGCTGGAAAAATTGATCATGTCCGGGGCCTTTGACAGGCTGGGGCCGCATCGTGCTGCGCTGATGAATTCGCTGGGCGATGCGCTGAAAGCCGCCGATCAGCACGCGAAAGCAGAAGCGATTGGTCAGGCAGATATGTTCGGCGTGCTGGCGGAAGAGCCGGAGCAAATTGAACAATCCTACGCCAGCTGCCAGCCGTGGCCAGAGCAGATGGTTTTAGATGGGGAACGCGAAACGTTGGGGTTGTACCTGACGGGTCACCCGATCAACCAGTATTTGAAAGAAATTGAGCGCTATGTCGGAGGCTACCGGCTGAAAGACATGCATCCGACAGAACGTGGTAAAGTGACCACGGCTGCGGGGCTCGTCATTGCCGCAAGGGTTATGGTCACCAAGCGCGGCAATCGTATCGGCATCTGTACGCTGGATGACCGTTCCGGACGTCTGGAGGTGATGTTATTTACCGACGCCCTGGATAAATACCAGCAATTGCTGGAAAAAGACCGCATACTTATCGTCAGCGGACAGGTCAGCTTTGATGACTTCAGCGGGGGGCTTAAAATGACCGCCCGCGAAGTCATGGATATTGACGAAGCCCGGGAAAAATATGCTCGCGGGCTTGCTATCTCGCTGACGGACAGGCAAATTGATGACCAGCTTTTAAACCGACTCCGTCAGTCTCTGGAACCCCACCGCTCGGGGACAATTCCAGTACATCTCTACTATCAGAGGGCGGATGCACGTGCGCGGTTGCGTTTTGGCGCGACGTGGCGTGTCTCTCCGAGCGATCGTTTGCTTAACGATCTCCGTGGCCTCATTGGTTCGGAGCAGGTGGAACTGGAGTTTGACTAATACAGGAATACTATGAGTCTGAATTTCCTTGATTTTGAACAGCCGATTGCAGAGCTGGAAGCAAAAATCGATTCTCTGACTGCGGTGAGCCGTCAGGACGAGAAACTGGATATTAACATCGATGAAGAAGTGCATCGTCTGCGTGAAAAAAGCGTAGAACTGACGCGTAAAATCTTCGCCGATCTTGGCGCATGGCAGGTTGCCCAACTGGCACGCCATCCGCAGCGTCCTTACACCCTGGATTATGTTCGCCTGGCGTTTGATGAATTTGACGAACTGGCGGGCGATCGCGCTTATGCGGACGATAAAGCTATCGTCGGCGGCATTGCGCGTCTGGACGGTCGTCCGGTGATGATCATTGGTCATCAGAAAGGCCGCGAGACCAAAGAGAAAATCCGTCGTAACTTCGGGATGCCGGCGCCGGAAGGCTATCGTAAAGCGCTGCGTCTGATGGAAATGGCCGAGCGTTTCAACATGCCGATCATTACCTTTATCGACACTCCGGGGGCTTACCCAGGCGTGGGTGCCGAAGAGCGCGGTCAGTCCGAAGCTATCGCCCGTAACCTGCGTGAAATGTCACGTCTGAGCGTGCCGGTTATCTGCACCGTGATCGGCGAGGGCGGTTCCGGTGGCGCGCTGGCGATCGGCGTGGGCGATAAAGTGAATATGCTGCAATACAGCACCTATTCCGTTATCTCTCCGGAAGGCTGTGCTTCCATTCTATGGAAAAGTGCGGACAAAGCGCCGCTGGCCGCAGAAGCGATGGGGATCATTGCGCCACGTCTGAAAGAGCTGAAGCTGATTGATTCCATCATCCCGGAACCGCTGGGCGGCGCGCATCGTAATTCGGAAGCGATGGCGGCTTCGCTGAAAGCGCAACTGCTGGCGGACCTCGCGGATCTCGATGTATTGAGCACAGAAGATTTGAAAAACCGTCGCTATCAGCGTCTGATGAGCTACGGCTACGCGTAAGCGTTGACCATTCCGAAAAGGGCCACAATTTGTGGCCCTTTTTTTTACCTGCGGTTTGAACAGGCTATGATTAGCTAAGGTTTTTCCAGGAGGAACGCATGAATATCATCGCCATTATGGGGCCGCACGGGGTTTTTTATAAAGACGAGCCCATTAACGAGCTTGAGCGTGCGCTGCAATCACAGGGATTTCAGATTATCTGGCCGCAAAACAGTGTCGACCTGCTGAAATTTATCGAACACAACCCGCGCATTTGTGGGGTGATTTTTGACTGGGATGAGTACAGTCTCGATTTGTGCAGTGAGATTAACCAGCTCAATGAGTATTTACCGCTGTATGCGTTTATCAACACGCATTCGACGATGGATGTCAGCGTTCACGACATGCGCATGGCGCTATGGTTTTTCGAGTATGCGCTCGGGCAGTCGGAAGATATCGCGACGCGCATTCGCCAGTACACCAACGAGTACCTCGACAATATCACGCCGCCTTTTACCAGAGCGCTGTTCACCTATGTGAAAGAGGGGAAATACACCTTCTGCACGCCGGGTCACATGGCCGGAACGGCCTATCAAAAAAGTCCGGTTGGCTGCCTGTTCTATGACTTTTTCGGTGGCAATACCCTGAAAGCGGATGTGTCGATATCAGTCACTGAACTGGGTTCGTTACTCGATCACACCGGGCCACATCTGGAGGCTGAAGAGTATATCGCCCGAACGTTCGGCGCAGAGCAGAGTTATATGGTGACTAACGGCACCTCCACCTCAAACAAAATTGTGGGGATGTATGCCGCGCCAACCGGCAGTACGCTGTTGATTGACCGTAACTGCCATAAGTCGCTCGCGCATTTGTTGATGATGAGCGACGTCGTCCCGATCTGGCTGAAACCAACGCGTAATGCGCTCGGTATTCTGGGCGGCATTCCGAAGCGTGAGTTCACGCGCGAGAGTATTGCGAACAAAGTTGCCACCACGGCGCAGGCGCAGTGGCCAGTTCATGCCGTGATCACTAACTCGACCTATGACGGCCTGCTGTATAACACTAACTGGATCAAACAGACGCTGGATGTCCCCTCTATCCACTTCGATTCTGCCTGGGTGCCCTATACCCACTTCCATCCCATTTATCAGGGGAAAAGCGGGATGAGCGGTGAACGGGTGCAGGGCAAGGTGATTTTCGAAACGCAATCCACCCACAAAATGCTGGCGGCGCTATCGCAGGCGTCGCTGATCCATATTAAAGGAGACTATGACGAAGAGACCTTCAACGAAGCGTTTATGATGCACACCTCGACCTCACCGAGTTATCCGATTGTCGCCTCCATCGAGACGGCGGCAGCGATGCTGCGGGGAAATTCCGGTAAGCGATTAATCAATCGCTCTGTGGAGCGCGCGTTACATTTTCGCAAAGAAGTGCAGCGGCTACGTGAAGAGTCTGACGGTTGGTTCTTTGATATCTGGCAGCCGGAAGAGGTTGATGAAGCCGCGTGCTGGCCGGTGGCACCCGGTGAAGACTGGCACGGATTTACCGATGCCGACGATGACCATATGTTCCTCGATCCGGTAAAAGTCACGATCCTGACGCCCGGTATGAACGAGCAAGGGGAGATGAGTGACGAGGGGATCCCCGCCGCGCTGGTGGCGAAATTCCTTGATGAGCGCGGCGTGGTGGTGGAGAAAACCGGGCCGTACAATCTGCTGTTTCTCTTCAGTATTGGTATCGATAAAACCCGGGCAATGGGGCTGTTGCGTGGACTGACCGAATTTAAACGCTCTTACGATCTCAATTTGCGCGTGAAGAATATGCTGCCGGATCTGTATGCAGAAGATCCTGATTTTTATCGCAACATGCGTATTCAGGATCTGGCGCAAGGGATCCACCAGCTCATCCGCCAACACGATCTTTCCGGCCTGATGCTGCGTGCGTTTGATACATTGCCGGAAATGATCATGACGCCGCATCAGGCCTGGCAGCGACAGATCAAAGGCGAAGTCGAAACGGTCCCCCTCGATCAACTGGTGGGACGCGTGTCGGCGAATATGATCCTGCCATACCCTCCCGGCGTGCCGCTGCTGATGCCGGGAGAAATGCTCACCGAGCAGAGTCGCGCCGTACTCGATTTTCTGCTGATGCTCTGTTCTGTTGGTCAGCGTTATCCGGGCTTTGAAACGGATATTCACGGGGCGAAACAGGATGACGACGGCGTATACCTCGTACGAGTCTTAAAAACGGCATGACGACTTGCCTTCAGCGCTCCCGGGCGGGTAACGTGCTGATGATAAATAACGGAGATGAAGACACTATGCTGGGATTAAAACAGGTTCACCATATTGCGATTATTGCGACAGACTATGCCGCGAGTAAGTCCTTCTATTGCGATATTTTGGGGTTTACGCTGCTGAGCGAGGCCTACCGCGCAGAACGAGACTCGTGGAAGGGCGATCTGGCGCTGAACGGACAATATGTGATTGAGCTTTTTTCATTTCCTTTCCCGCCGGCGCGTCCAGGGCATCCGGAAGCCTGTGGCTTGCGCCATCTGGCGTTCAGCGTGGATAACCTGGATAATGCGGTAGCGCATCTGGAGGCGAATCACGTTAATTGTGAAGCCATCCGCATTGATCCCTTCACCAACAAGCGCTTCACCTTTTTTAAAGACCCGGATGGCCTGCCGCTCGAATTGTATGAGCAGTAAGGCTTGTTATTGTGACGATTGCCCGGTAACGTGCCGGGCAACGTCACTGTAAATAACCGCTATGACAACACTCACGCTGAACACCTCGCTTATCACTTCCCGACAGATACTGGTCGCCTTTAGCGGCGGTCTGGACTCTACCGTGCTCTTACACCAACTGGTGCAATGGCGGACGCAACAACCGACTCTCTCGCTTCGCGCCATGCACATCCATCATGGACTTAGCGCTCACGCCGATGAGTGGGTGGCACACTGTGAAGCCATCTGCGCGCAATGGCAGGTTCCGCTGGTGGTGGAGCGGGTCACGCTGGTGGACGCCGGGCTGGGAATCGAAGCGCAGGCCCGGCAGGCGCGGTATCAGGCATTTGCCGATGCGCTATTGCCCGGTGAGGTGTTGGTGACTGCCCAGCATCTTGACGATCAGTGTGAAACCTTTTTGCTGGCGCTCAAACGCGGCAGCGGACCGGCTGGGCTGTCTGCAATGGCGGAGAGTGCTGAGTTTGCGGGCACGTTACTCATTCGTCCGTTATTGACGCAACCCCGTGCGGCACTGGAGCAATGGGCAAGGCAACATCAGCTTCGCTGGATTGAAGATGAAAGCAATCAGGATGACGCCTACGATCGCAACTTCCTGCGTTTGCAGGTTCTGCCGCTTCTGCAACAGCGCTGGCCGCATTTCGCTGACGCCACGGCACGCAGCGCAGCGCTGTGTGCTGAACAAGAGAGTCTGCTGGATGAACTGCTTGCCGATGAACTGTCTTCTTGCACCACA
The DNA here is from genome assembly GCF_001297795.1 of Citrobacter sp. CtB7.12. Lineage (NCBI taxonomy): Bacteria > Pseudomonadati > Pseudomonadota > Gammaproteobacteria > Enterobacterales > Enterobacteriaceae > Citrobacter > Citrobacter sp. CtB7.12. The sequence continues at coordinate 75,650 of NZ_LIFT01000020.1, forward strand.
GATAACGGCACGCTGGAGTTAACGCCGCTCATGGCGATGAGCCGTGTCCGGCGCGCTGCGCTACTTCGCCGCTGGCTGGCGGCGAAAAATGCGCCGATGCCTTCACGCGATGGACTGGAACGTCTCTGGCAGGAGGTGGCGCTGGCGCGTGAAGATGCGTCACCGTGCCTGCGTTTCGGCGAGTACGAGGTGCGGCGCTTTCAGGGACAGCTGTGGTGGATTAAATCTGTTGTCGGACAAAGTGAGACAATACTGCCCTGGCCTCGCTGGCAGTTACCGCTCACGTTGCCTGCCGGGCTGGGCCATCTGCGGTTACTGGTGGGGGACGAATTACGCGCGCCTCATGAGGATGAGCGTGTCAGTATCCGTTTTAAAGCGCCGGGAATGCTGCATATCGTTGGCCGTAGCGGTGGCCGCAAGCTCAAGAAAATCTGGCAGGAGTTGAATGTACCTTCCTGGCGACGAGATACCACGCCATTGCTGTTTTACGGCGAAACGCTGATTGCGGCTGCAGGCGTATTTGTCACGCGTGACGGCGCGGCGGGTGAGGAGTCGGGGGTGAGACTGGTGTGGGATCAAATCGGTGGAAATACCTGATGGCGCAGCGCCACCAGGCAATATGGGTTCAGGATTCGCTAACCACCACGGTACCGATTTCCGGATGGCTGAAGCTGACAATTTTATCGAGACGAAGCTCGCGCGTTTCACCCGCAACCTCGGTGATTAGGTATTCCACGTTTTTCCGTGAAACCAAATCGTTGGCTTTCGCTTGCAAAACTTCACCATCTTTCAGTTCCAGCGTCAGTAATAAATGATGCTGGCAGGCGAGCTCAAGGTTGTCGTAGTCATCACAGTTGATGGGTTGGTATGTATCATTCATTGACATAATCGCTCACCAGTAAGTTCGCCGCAGCATACGCCGCCTTTTCCCTGACCGACTCTGAAAGGGCACTGTCTGCCGCTATTTCATTAAGCACCTTCAATACGCAACCCAGCGCATCCGGGATATACCCTAAGTCTCCGCTGGCGATTTCCGCATACCGCTTGCGTATTAACTCACAATATTTTTCCACATGCCCTCCTGTCAGCATTCTGACTTAACCGTGGATGCAAGTCTAAGCCTACGAAGATAAACTCTGTTTAGCAAGGTGACTATACCACAGCCATTCACGCAATATCAGCGCCTGATTGATGATCCCCGGACAGCCTTTTGGCTCCTTTTTCGCTACAATGGCTGCCTGATTCGAAAGGAGTTTTTCCATGGCGCTTAAAGCGACAATTTATAAAGCCGTCGTCAACGTGGCTGACCTTGACCGCAACCAGTTTCTTGATGCGGCGTTGACGCTGGCGCGTCACCCCTCTGAAACCCAGGAACGAATGATGTTGCGTCTGCTGGCGTGGATTAAGTATGCGGATGAGCGTCTCCAGTTTACGCGTGGCTTAAGCGCAGAGGATGAACCGGAAGCGTGGTTGCGTAACGATCATCTGGGTATCGACTTGTGGGTTGAACTGGGGCTACCGGATGAGCGCCGTATTAAGAAAGCGTGTTCTCAGGCTGCTGATGTGGCGCTGTTTGCCTACAATAGCCGGGCGGCGCAGATCTGGTGGCAGCAGAATCAAAGCAAATGCGCGCAGTTTTCGAATCTCACTGTCTGGTATCTGGATGATGAACAACTGGCCCAGCTTAGCGCCTTTGCGAGCCGTACCATGACGCTACAGGCGACAATTCAGGACGGGGCGATCTGGCTGTCTGATTCTCAGAATAATCTGGAAATTCATCTGACGCCTTGGCAACAACCGGTATGATCGTCATTTCGCGGACTGTCTCGATCCCCGACGATGAGCTGGAGATCACCGCCATTCGCGCCCAGGGCGCAGGAGGACAGCACGTCAATAAGACCTCAACGGCGATACATTTGCGTTTTGACATTCGGGCCTCCAGCCTGCCAGAGTATTATAAGGAACGTCTGCTGGCTGCCAGCCATCATCTGATTACCGCTGATGGCGTGATGATTATTAAGGCGCAGGAGTACCGCAACCAGGAACTCAACCGGGAAGCGGCGCTTGCCAGACTGGTAGCGGTTATAAAAGAGCTCACCGCAGTACAAAAAAGCCGACGCGCAACCCGACCGACGCGGGCATCGAAAGAGCGAAGATTAAACTCGAAGGCGCAGAAATCCTCAGTAAAAGCCCTTCGCGGTAAAGTCCGTCGTGATGACTGACGGGCAGGAATAAAATGTGATAGGGAGTCAGGGTGAAAAAAACACTACTTTCAGCGATGGCGGCATTTACGCTCTTCGCATTGATTGGCTGTAACAACCGTTCAGAGGTTGATGTTATCCAGCCGACTCAGGTTGCAGAATTAAAACCGATGCAGCAAAGCTGGCGGGGCATTCTGCCTTGTGCCGACTGCGAGGGTATTGAGACCTCACTGTTTCTGGAGAAAGATGGCACATGGGTAATGAACGAACGCTATCAGGGCGTGCGTGAAGAGCCGTCTTCTTTTGCTTCCTACGGCACCTGGGCGCGCACGGCCGATAAACTGGTGCTGACCGACAGTCAGGGTGAGAAGTCTTATTATCGCGCGAAAGGCGAAGCGCTGGAGATGCTGGATCGGGAAGGCAATCCGGTTGAATCACAATTTAACTATACGCTTGAACCGGTGAAATCCAGTTTGCCGGTAACGCCAATGGCGATGCGTGGCATGTATTTCTATATGGCGGATGCCGCGACCTTTACCGACTGCGCAACCGGAAAGCAGGTTTCTGTTGCCAGTAACGCAGAACTGGAACGCGGTTATCTTGCGGCGCGTGGCACCAGTGAGAAACCGGTGCTGTTGTCCGTCGAAGGGCACTTCACGCTGGAGGCGAATCCGGATACCCATGAGCCGGTGAAAACGCTGATGGCCGATAAAGAGATTAAATTTATTCCGGGTAAGAGCTGCACCGACTGAGTGATGGACTCAACGATAACTGTCCGGGTGACTGGACAGTTATCGTCTTACCCGCAGTTTTGCTATTGTGTATCGCGCTTAACGCGTCAGTCCTACAAAACGTCCCGTCTTGATATAAATCCCTAACTTCAAATGACCGACATAGCGTAGCTGCGTTTCTGGCTTAAATGCGGCAACGTCGCCTTCCCGCATGTGCATCAGGTCAGCAGGGCTGATCCAGCCCGATTGCGCCAGGGTTAGCGGATGTCCCGCTTTGGTAAATGCATCAGTGACGAATTCAGAGCAAAACCACGCCGTTTTTTCTCCTTCGCGGGCATCGCTCAACTGCGCTTTCGCCAGCCCGCTGACACACTGTTGCCGGAAATCCGCAGAGAAGGGGTTTAGTGAACACATCTGGCGAGTCACCATAAACGGAATGAATTCCACGATACCGCGATAGTTATAGCCGCTGTCTTTGATTTTATAGGCGAAGGTTTTGATTTCAGCGGCCTGTTGCGGAGTCAGCTCCGGGACTCTCAGGGCAAAAAGTTTATCACTGTGTTTCATCGCCTGTTTGAGTGACACGATTTGTACGCCAGCGCCGGTGGCTTCTGCGACTTCATTATCGCCCAGATAGACGGCAACGTGGCTTACGGAAGCATTGCTGAACGCGCGGATGCCTAATGAGGTCACCCCGAGGCTGGAGGAGAACAACAGATCGCCTGGCTTAAGGTCGGTATCGGTAATTTCGACGAGTGCTTTATTCGTGAATGAGCTCTGGCGCTGGAATGTAACCGCCCATTTTTTGGATTGTGCATCAATGGCGGCGGCGGATTTATTCGGTGGGCTGACGTCAACGGTGCAGGCCGAAAGCAAAAGAAGGCAAGGGAGGAACAGGCGGTAATACGCCGTGAGTTTAGCCATTTTATACAATCCATGTAAAAAAGAGGCCCTGAAAATCAGAGCCTCTTATGACATCAGCCTTTAATCTGTTTAACCAGATAGTTGACGATGTCGCCGGTTTTTATCAACTGTTTCTCGCCATTGCGACGGTATTTGTATTCAATATCGTCGTTGTCGAGGTTACGGTCGCCCAGCACGATAGTGTGCGGAATACCGATCAGCTCCATATCGGCGAACATCACGCCTGGGCGCTCTTTACGGTCGTCCATCAGCACTTCGATGCCCTGCGCACGCAGTTCGGCATACAGTTTTTCCGCCAGTTCCTGCACACGATAGGACTTGTGCATGTTCATCGGCAGAATCGCCACCTGGAACGGCGCGATAGCGTCAGGCCATACGATCCCGCGCTCGTCGTAGTTCTGCTCAATAGCCGCTGCTACCACGCGTGTGACCCCGATACCGTAACAACCCATAGTCAGGATCTGGTTGCGGCCATCTTCACCCTGGACGGCGGCTTTCATTGCTTCCGAGTACTTGGTGCCCAACTGGAAGATATGACCGACTTCGATACCGCGTTTGATCAGCAACGTGCCTTTTCCATCCGGGCTTGGATCGCCGGCGACGACGTTACGGATATCAGCGACTTCCGGGGTTGCGACATCGCGATCCCAGTTAATGCCGAAGTAATGCTTACCATCCACGTTAGCGCCTGCCGCGAAATCACTCATTGCGGCAACGGTACGGTCAATAATCACCGGCACTGGCATGTTTACCGGGCCCAAAGAACCCGGACCGGCATTCACCAGCGCGCGGATCTCTTCTTCGGTTGCAAACGTCAGCGGGCTGGCAACCTGCGGCAGTTTTTCCGCTTTGACTTCGTTCAGTTCGTGATCGCCGCGAACCAGCAGTGCGACCAGCGGAGACTTGCTGTCTTCCACGGCTTTCACCAGCAGGGTTTTCACGGTTTTCTCGATTGGCAGACTAAACTGTTCAACCAGCTCGGCGATGGTTTTTGCGTTCGGCGTATCAACCAGCGTCATTTCTTGCGTTGCAGCGGCGCGCGGCGCTTTCGGCGCAACGGCTTCCGCAAATTCAATGTTGGCCGCGTAGTCAGAGGAATCAGAGAAGATCACATCGTCTTCGCCGCTCTGTGCCAGTACCTGGAATTCGTGCGAGGCGCTACCGCCGATAGAACCGGTGTCAGCCTGTACCGCGCGGAAATCCAGCCCCATGCGGCTGAAGATCTTGCTATAAGCCGCGTACATCGCGTCGTAAGTTTCCTGCAGAGATTCCTGAGAAGTATGGAAAGAGTACGCATCTTTCATCAGGAATTCACGGGAGCGCATCACGCCGAAACGCGGACGCACTTCGTCACGGAATTTAGTCTGAATCTGGTAGAAGTTCAGCGGCAGCTGTTTGTAAGAGCTGAGCTCGTTACGAATCAGATCGGTGATCACTTCTTCATGCGTTGGGCCAAGTACGAACGGACGATCGCCACGGTCAGCAATACGCAGCAGTTCCGGACCGTACTGTTCCCAACGACCACTCTCTTGCCACAGTTCAGAAGGCTGAACCACCGGCATTAACACCTCGATCGCACCGGCGTTGTTCATCTCTTCACGCACGATGTTCTCAACTTTTTTCAGGACGCGCACGCCGGTCGGCAGCCAGGTGTATAACCCGGAGGCCAGCTTGCGGATCATCCCGGCGCGTAGCATCAGCTGGTGGCTGATCACCTCGGCGTCGGCAGGTGTCTCCTTCAGAGTGGAGAGCAGATATTGGCTAGTACGCATGTTGTTACGGTTCCAGTTGAACGATCGAACAGGCTCAATGTGAGCCTGACACAAAAAAAGTAACTCAGTTTACCAGCGAGAAAGGGATGTCAAAAGAGAAGGGCGTGAAATTAGCGGGGTTCAAGCGCAAAGACTTCAAAACCCGTCTCGGTTACGCGCCAGCGCACGTTGAAATCATGCAGCCAGACAGCATAATTTTTACCGGTCTCTTCCCCTTTTCGATAGGCAGGACGCGGATCCTGCGCCAGCACATCACGAATAAACGTCTTCAGCAGGGGATAACGTTTTTCCAGCGCGGGAAACTGTTGCTCAATCTCGTCGGTAAAACTCACCGACATTTCGGCTTGCGGTGCCTGTTGCGCGTAGCTGGCGGTCGCATTCGGTAGCGATTCCGCGAACGGCAGGTAAGGCTTGATATCGATGACCGGCGTACCGTCAACCAGATCCAGACTGCCCAGTTGCAGAATGACCTGATCTTTCTGACAGACAACGCCTTTCAGTTCAACCAGCGACATGCCGACGGGATTGGGGCGAAATGTTGAGCGCGTAGCAAATACGCCCATCCGCGCATTGCCGCCAAGACGAGGCGGGCGCACGGTGGGGCGCCATCCCCCTTCCATCGTCTGATGGAAAACAAAGATCACCCATAAGTGGCTGAATGCTTCAAGACCGCGTACCGCATCGGCCTGATTGTAAGGAGACAGCAGGTGCAGTTCGCCGTTGACGCTTTTTACCAGCCCTGGCTGGCGGGGAACGGCGAACTTCTCTTTGTAAGGCGAGCGAATGACACCGATTTGCTCAAACTGAAAATGACTCATTTAGCCGAGATGTTGAGCGCAGAACCAATGCAGACAGCCTGACGATAACAACCCGGCGTCCCGCTGGTGACTTCACAGCTATGCAGTAACACGGCATTGGCTTTCATTTTTGACGCATTAATCTGCATGCGTTTACGTGCTGTCGGGATGTTCGGCGGAGAGTCTTGGTTAGAGGCCTGACAGGATTCACCGGTCACTTCACCGAGATCGCGGAACGGCTTGCCGACCAGATCTTCAGCATTAGTGTAAATTCTGACGGGAACAGCGCGCGGCGCTTTCGGTTTTTCCGGCTCCGCTTTTGGCGGGGTTGCGGTGCTTTGAACGGGTTCAACAGGGGATCTGCTTAGCATGGAACAGCCGCTCAGCATGAGTGCCAATAAACAGATCGGTAAAGCACGCATAATATTTCCTCAATGAATGATCTAACTGTCACATATTGAATCAGGAGCTTGCATAAATGACAAGACGGGCAAACGCCCGTCCTGAATGATATTACAGATTGTGAAAAGCGCCTAAAAATTACCAGCCCTTAACAGCACCACCGTTGAAGACTTTATTGGCGGCTTCGTAAACTTCGTCAGACTGATAGGCCTGAACGAATTTCTTCACGTTCTCCGCGTCTTTGTTATCTTCACGGGTCACGATCAGGTTGACGTACGGGGAATCTTTATCTTCAACGAAGATACCGTCTTTCGCCGGCGTCAGGTTGATCTGGCTGGCATAAGTGGTGTTGATTACCGCCAGAGCAATTTGCGCATCGTCAAGAGAACGCGGCAACTGAGGGGCTTCCAGTTCAACAATTTTCAGATTTTTCGGGTTCCCGACGATATCCAGTGAGGTCGGCAGCAGACCCACGCCATCTTTAAGTTTGATCAGACCGACTTTTTGCAGCAGCAGCAGAGAACGGCCCAGGTTGGTTGGATCGTTCGGAACCGCTACCTGTGCGCCATCCTGAAGCTCATCCAGAGATTTGATTTTTTTAGAGTAGCCCGCAATCGGATAAACGAAGGTATTGCCTGCGGCAACCAGCTTGTATCCGCGATCTTTGATCTGCTGATCCAGATACGGTTTGTGCTGGAAGGCGTTGGCATCGATATCGCCTTTGCTCAGCGCTTCGTTCGGCAGAACGTAGTCATTGAAGGTCACCAGTTCGACGTCCAGACCGTATTTTTCTTTCGCAACTTTTTGTGCGACTTCAGCTACCTGCTGTTCCGCACCGACAATCACGCCGACTTTGATGTGGTTTGGATCTTTTTCATCCTGACCGCAACCCACGAGTGCCAGAGAACCAATCAGGGCGCCGACTGCCGCAATGGTTTTGAATTTGAACGCCATGCTTATTTCCTTAATGTGATAATTGTGTTTTGTAGAACGTTACTTGTGCGTCACAGTCCGGACGATGCGATCGCCCGCGAACTGAATTAAATAAACCAGAACAACGAGTAATACCAGTACCGTATTCATAACAGTAGCATTGTATCCAATATAGCCGTACTGATAGCCGATCTGTCCAAGACCGCCGGCACCCACGGCACCGCCCATGGCGGAATAACCAACCAGGGTAATCAGCGTAATTGTCGCAGCGTTTACCAGCCCTGGCAGGGCTTCTGGCAGCAGCACCTTACGTACAATTTGCAGCGGTGTTGCGCCCATTGCGCGGGACGCTTCAATCAGGCCGGTCGGGATTTCCAGCAGGGCGTTTTCCACCATACGGGCGATAAACGGTGCCGCGCCGACGGTGAGCGGGACAATGGCAGCCTGCAAACCGATTGATGTCCCGACAATCACACGAGTGAACGGAATCATCCATACCAGCAGAATAATGAACGGAATCGAACGGAAGATGTTCACAACCGCAGACAGTGTGCGGTAGAGCTTCGCGTTCTCAATGATTTGCCCGGGACGCGTGACGTACAGCAGCACGCCAACGGGAAGACCAATCACAAAACCAAAGAACCCGGATACGAAGGTCATCGCCAGCGTTTCCCAGACGCCACGAACCAGCAGCCACATCATCGGCTCAGACATAACCCAGTACCTCTACTTTTACATGGTGTTCCTGCAGCCAGGCAATCGCGGCTTGCGTTTCTTCTTGTGTGCCGTGCATTTCAGTCAGCATGATGCCGAACTTCACGCCGCCGGCGTAATCCATCTGCGCGCTAATAATGTTGTTATTCACGTTAAAGCGGCGCGCTGTTTCGGAAAGCAGCGGCGCATCCACCGACTGACCGGTGAATTCCATGCGCAACATCGGGACGCTGTCGGTCGTCGATTCCGCTTTGAGGCGTGCCAGATAATCTTCCGGAATATCCAGATGCAGTGTGGACTGAATAAATTTCTGCGCCAGGGGCGTTTTCGGGTGGGAAAACACTTCGCTGACGGTATCTTGCTCAATCAGCTCACCGTTGCTGATGACGGCTACGCAGTCGCAGATGCGTTTCACCACGTCCATTTCGTGCGTGATCAGTAGAATGGTCAGGCCAAGGCGACGGTTAATGTCTTTCAGCAGTTCAAGAATGGAGCGAGTAGTGGCTGGGTCCAGCGCACTGGTCGCTTCATCACATAGCAACACTTTTGGCTGACTTGCCAGTGCACGGGCGATAGCGACACGCTGTTTCTGACCACCAGACAGATTCGCAGGGTAGCTGTCGTGCTTATCACCCAAGCCAACGAGATCGAGCAGTTCCGTCACGCGGCGCTTAATTTCTTCTTTTGGGGTGTTATCGAGTTCCAGCGGCAGCGCGACGTTACCAAAAACGGTTCGGGAGGCCAGCAGGTTGAAGTGCTGGAAAATCATGCCAATCTGACGACGCGCCTTAGTCAGTTCAGATTCTGATAGCGTCGTCAGTTCCTGTCCGCCAACCTGAACGCTTCCTTCTGTCGGGCGCTCCAGCAGGTTTACACAGCGGATCAGCGTACTTTTACCTGCGCCTGAGGCACCGATAACGCCATAAATTTGTCCGGCAGGAACATGCAGGCTAACGTTATTCAACGCCTGAATGGTGCGGGTCCCCTGATGGAACACTTTGGTGATATTCGAAAGTTTAATCATTGATTATTTATTATCGTAATGAAGTTACCGTGGCATTTTCGTCTGTCTGATGCGGTCAAAAGCCGTCAACAAAATGGATGTTAAGGCATCCAGACGTCTAAATCAATCAGGGTTTCTACGATGAGCACTTTCTTGCCTGCCGAAACATGCGATACTAGCGGCACATGCCTTATTCAGGAGCTATAAAAGGTGGCAAAGTCCGTACCCGCTATTTTTCTCGACCGTGACGGCACAATTAATGTTGATCACGGCTACGTACACGAAATCGACGAGTTCGAATTTATCGACGGTGTTATTGATGCTATGCGCGAGCTTAAAACACTGGGCTATGCGCTGGTAGTTGTCACCAACCAGTCAGGGATTGCGCGCGGCAAATTTACCGAAGCGCAGTTTGAAACATTAACAGAGTGGATGGACTGGTCACTGGCCGATCGCGATGTCGACCTCGACGGTATCTATTATTGTCCACACCACCCGCAAGGCAGTGTGGAAGAGTATCGCCAGGTTTGTGATTGTCGTAAGCCGCATCCCGGTATGCTGATCTCGGCCCGCGATTTCCTGCACATTGATATGGCCGCGTCTTATATGGTGGGCGACAAATTAGAAGATATGCAGGCTGCGGCTGCGGCAGGAGTCGGGACAAAAGTGTTAGTGCGAACCGGCAAGCCCATTACTGCGGAAGCAGAAAATGCGGCAGATTGGGTATTAAATAGTCTTGCTGATCTGCCATCGGCGATAAAAAAGCAGCAAAAATAAGCATTGTGGTTAAAAGGTGAGCGGTTGAAATAAAACTGCATTTTTCCGCTTGTCTTCCTGAGTCGACCCCCTATAATGCGCCTCCATCGACACGGCGGATGTGAATCACTTCACACAAACAGCCGGTTCGGTTGAAGAGAAAAATCCTGAAAATCAGGGTTGACTCTGAAAGAGGAAAGCGTAATATACGCCACCTCGCGACAGAGCGCTAAAGCGCGTCGCAACTGCTCTTTAACAATTTATCAGACAATCTGTGTGGGCACTCAGAGTGACATGGATTCTTAACGTCGCAAGACGAAAAATGAATACCAAGTCTCAAAGAGTGAACACGTAATTCATTACGACGTTTAATTCTAAGAGCATCAAACTTAAATTGAAGAGTTTGATCATGGCTCAGATTGAACGCTGGCGGCAGGCCTAACACATGCAAGTCGAACGGTAACAGGAAGCAGCTTGCTGCTTTGCTGACGAGTGGCGGACGGGTGAGTAATGTCTGGGAAACTGCCCGATGGAGGGGGATAACTACTGGAAACGGTAGCTAATACCGCATAATGTCGCAAGACCAAAGAGGGGGACCTTCGGGCCTCTTGCCATCGGATGTGCCCAGATGGGATTAGCTTGTTGGTGAGGTAACGGCTCACCAAGGCGACGATCCCTAGCTGGTCTGAGAGGATGACCAGCCACACTGGAACTGAGACACGGTCCAGACTCCTACGGGAGGCAGCAGTGGGGAATATTGCACAATGGGCGCAAGCCTGATGCAGCCATGCCGCGTGTATGAAGAAGGCCTTCGGGTTGTAAAGTACTTTCAGCGGGGAGGAAGGGGTTAAGGTTAATAACCTTAGCCATTGACGTTACCCGCAGAAGAAGCACCGGCTAACTCCGTGCCAGCAGCCGCGGTAATACGGAGGGTGCAAGCGTTAATCGGAATTACTGGGCGTAAAGCGCACGCAGGCGGTCTGTCAAGTCGGATGTGAAATCCCCGGGCTCAACCTGGGAACTGCATTCGAAACTGGCAGGCTTGAGTCTCGTAGAGGGGGGTAGAATTCCAGGTGTAGCGGTGAAATGCGTAGAGATCTGGAGGAATACCGGTGGCGAAGGCGGCCCCCTGGACGAAGACTGACGCTCAGGTGCGAAAGCGTGGGGAGCAAACAGGATTAGATACCCTGGTAGTCCACGCCGTAAACGATGTCTATTTGGAGGTTGTGCCCTTGAGGCGTGGCTTCCGGAGCTAACGCGTTAAATAGACCGCCTGGGGAGTACGGCCGCAAGGTTAAAACTCAAATGAATTGACGGGGGCCCGCACAAGCGGTGGAGCATGTGGTTTAATTCGATGCAACGCGAAGAACCTTACCTGGTCTTGACATCCACAGAACTTGGCAGAGATGCCTTGGTGCCTTCGGGAACTGTGAGACAGGTGCTGCATGGCTGTCGTCAGCTCGTGTTGTGAAATGTTGGGTTAAGTCCCGCAACGAGCGCAACCCTTATCCTTTGTTGCCAGCGGTCCGGCCGGGAACTCAAAGGAGACTGCCAGTGATAAACTGGAGGAAGGTGGGGATGACGTCAAGTCATCATGGCCCTTACGACCAGGGCTACACACGTGCTACAATGGCATATACAAAGAGAAGCGACCTCGCGAGAGCAAGCGGACCTCATAAAGTATGTCGTAGTCCGGATTGGAGTCTGCAACTCGACTCCATGAAGTCGGAATCGCTAGTAATCGTGGATCAGAATGCCACGGTGAATACGTTCCCGGGCCTTGTACACACCGCCCGTCACACCATGGGAGTGGGTTGCAAAAGAAGTAGGTAGCTTAACCTTCGGGAGGGCGCTTACCACTTTGTGATTCATGACTGGGGTGAAGTCGTAACAAGGTAACCGTAGGGGAACCTGCGGTTGGATCACCTCCTTACCTTAAAGAACCTGCCTTTGTAGTGCCCACACAGATTGTCTGATGAAAA
>NZ_LIFT01000021.1:0-78341 GCF_001297795.1 Citrobacter sp. CtB7.12
TGGACTGCACCCCAAAAGTTGGACACTCAACTGAGTAAGGTGCAGTTTTTTATGGCAAAGCCAAAATATTCCCCTGAAACAAAACTGGCTGTGGTTAATCATTATTTGTCCGGAAAAGACGGAGAAGAGCGTACAGCCGACCGTTTTGGTGTTGAAAGAACTTCCGTCCGTCGCTGGGTCAGGGCGTGGCAACTCCACGGTATGGAAGGGCTGTCAGGGAAAAATAAACATCATTCAGCTGAATTTAAACTCGTCGTCGTCCGGGCGGTTATCCGTGACCACCTGACGATGCGTGAAGCAGCTGCCCGGTTTAATCTCTCTGCAGAAACGCTTGTCCGACACTGGGTCTGCGTGTACAACGATGCCGGAGCGGAAGGACTGCTAAACATTCAACGCGGACGGCCTGGAAAAATGACAAAACAAAAAATCCCCCCATCCCCTACAGATAAAGAACTGGAAAAACTCTCCCCCGAAGAACTCCGGGCTGAACTCCGTTACCTGCGGGCAGAGAATGCCTATCTAAAAAAGTTGAAGGCCTTGGTTCAGAGCGAAAAAAACGGCAGCAAGCCCTGATAATCAGTGAACTGAGGCATAAGCACGCTCTGCGAGACCTCCTGCGCGCGGCAGGCATGTCCCGCAGTACATGGTATTACAATATGAATGCCCTGAAGCAGGTGGACAGGCATGCCGGGCTGAAAGATAAAATCCGTGAGATATACGCCTGGCACAAAGGCCGTTATGGCTACCGCAGGATCACGCTTTCGCTGAGAAAGCAGGGTCTGCTGGTGAACCATAAAACCGTGCAGCGGCTGATGACAGAGCTGTCGCTCCGGTCTCTGATAAGGGCGAAGAAATACCGCTCATGGAAGGGGGAAACAGGCAAGGCAGCCCCCAATATCCTGAGCAGGAACTTCAGTGCATCAAAAGCCAATGAAAAATGGGTTACGGATGTTACAGAGTTCTCGCTGCAGGGTAAAAAGCTGTACCTGTCGCCGGTACTCGATCTTTTTAACCGGGAAATAATCTCCTACAGCCTGTCGGAAAGGCCGGTGATGGAGATGGTTAATACCATGCTGCGGGATGCGTTCTTAAAGCTCGGACCAGACGACGCCCCCTTGCTGCACACAGATCAGGGCTGGCAATATCGGATGGCAGGCTATCAGGCAAAGTTAAAGGCGCAGGGCATGACGCAAAGTATGTCCCGAAAAGGAAACTGTCTGGATAATGCCGTGATGGAAAACTTCTTCGGGACGCTGAAATCGGAGTGTTTTTACCTGAGTCAGTTCAGCAATATCAGCGAACTGAGGAAGGCGATAGAGGATTATATCCGTTACTACAACAACGAGCGGATAAGCCTGAAACTAAAAGGCCTGAGTCCGGTAGAGTACCGGGCCCAGGCTCTGAAGGCCGCTTAATATAAACTGTCCAGATTTATGGGGTCAGTCCACCCTCTCGGCCCCGCTTATGCGGGGCTTTGTTTTTTGGTAAACTGCCGCCAGGTTGTCTAACGCAGTGAAGAATTATGTTGATCTTTGAAGGTAAAGAAATCGCTACCGACGCCGACGGCTATCTGAAAGATAGCGCGCAGTGGAGCGAGCCGATGGCGGTGGTCATTGCTGAAAACGAGGGAATTATCCTCTCCCCGGAACACTGGGAAGTGGTGCGTTTTGTGCGCGACTTTTATCTGGAGTTTAATACCTCGCCTGCGATTCGTATGTTAGTCAAAGCGATGGCGAATAAGTTTGGCGAGGAGAAAGGCAACAGCCGTTATCTGTATCGTCTGTTTCCAAAAGGCCCGGCAAAACAGGCCACTAAAATTGCTGGCCTGCCAAAACCGGTGAAGTGTATTTAATAACGAATACTAAAACCGGTAAACGCCTCTCGAGGACGGTGCGGCTCACTCAGGACTCTGTCTACCCGGGCAGAACGCGGGCCGCCGTCCTTGAGCCATTTCAGTAATTTGTCGACCTGCTCCGCTTCGCCGCTGGCAACCACCTCCACGCTGCCATCATCCCTGTTCCTGGCGTAACCGGTTAAGCTCAGACGCCGTGCCTCCTGCTGCGTGGTATAGCGAAATCCCACGCCCTGAACCCGGCCATAAACCCACGCGATAATGCAGACTCTCGACATTGTTATTCTCCTTCACATCCTCGGGCGCGTTGCAAATCCGGGTAAAACTCAGGACAATGGCGCCCATTTCTTTGATTCGACAGAACCGTTAATTATGAGTGTACGTTTAGTGTTAGCCAAAGGGCGCGAAAAATCATTACTTCGCCGCCATCCGTGGGTCTTTTCTGGTGCCGTTGCCCGTATGGAAGGTAAAGCCAACCTCGGTGAAACCATCGACATTGTTGACCATCAGGGTAAATGGTTAGCCCGTGGCGCCTTTTCCCCGGCGTCGCAAATCCGCGCACGCGTCTGGACCTTCGACAAGAACGAGTCTGTCGATATCGCCTTCTTCACCCGCCGTCTGCAACAGGCGCAGCAATGGCGCGACTGGCTGGCGAAAAAAGATGGTCTGGACAGCTATCGTTTGATCGCCGGAGAATCCGACGGCTTGCCGGGCATAACCATCGACCGCTTCGGTCATTTCCTGGTGCTGCAACTGCTCAGCGCTGGCGCGGAATATCAGCGTGCCGCATTGATTAGCGCGCTGCAAGCGCTCTACCCGGAATGTGCGATTTATGACCGTAGCGATGTCGCGGTACGTAAAAAAGAGGGGATGGAGCTGACGCAAGGCCCGGTCACCGGTGAGATCCCCCCTGCACTGCTGCCAATTGAAGAGCACGGTATGAAGCTGCTGGTGGATATCCAGGGCGGTCACAAAACCGGTTATTACCTCGATCAGCGTGACAGCCGTCTGGCGACGCGCCGTTATGTCGAAAACCAGCGGGTGCTCAATTGTTTCTCCTACACCGGAGGTTTTGCTGTTTCAGCGCTGATGGGCGGTTGCCGTCAGGTGATCAGCGTCGATACCTCCCAGGAAGCGCTGGATATTGCGAAACAGAACGTTGAACTCAACAAACTCGATCTCAGCAAGGCAGAATTTGTCCGTGACGATGTCTTTAAACTGTTACGAACCTATCGCGATCGTGGCGAAAAGTTTGATGTCATCGTGATGGATCCGCCGAAGTTTGTCGAAAACAAAAGCCAGTTGATGGGGGCATGTCGGGGTTACAAGGATATCAACATGCTGGCGATCCAGTTGCTGAATCCGGGCGGCGTGCTGTTGACGTTCTCCTGTTCCGGCCTGATGACAACAGATTTATTTCAGAAAATCATCGCCGATGCCGCAATTGATGCAGGGCGTGATGTACAATTTATAGAGCAGTTCCGTCAGGCCGCCGATCATCCCGTGATCGCTACCTACCCGGAAGGGCTGTATCTGAAAGGGTTTGCCTGTCGCGTCATGTAACTTGAAAAGTGGAATTTTACCCTCATATCGAGAGTAATGATTTCCCGGGAGGTGACTATGATTGCCAGCAAATTCGGTATCGGCCAGCAGGTCCGCCATTCCCTGTTAGGATATCTCGGAGTGGTCGTGGATATCGACCCGGTCTATTCGCTTGCAGAGCCGTCACCTGATGAGTTGGCGGTCAACGACGAGCTTCGCGCCGCTCCGTGGTATCACGTGGTGATGGAAGATGATGACGGTCGTCCAGTGCATACCTATCTTGCCGAAGCGCAGCTAAGCAGCGAAACGCAGGACGAGCATCCTGAACAGCCTTCGATGGATGAGCTTGCTCAGACCATTCGTAAACAGTTGCAGGCCCCTCGCCTGCGTAACTGATCCTTACCAGGGCCCGATGGCGCATTGCTTCTCGGGCCTGTCTTCTTTCGGCCGCCAGACTCGTCGACTTACTTCGTTAACCCCAGTCGTGGGATCTCAATCGCCGGGCAGCGATCCATCACCACCATCAATCCCGCTTCGCGCGCCAGCACCGCAGCCTGCTCATTAATCACGCCCAATTGCATCCACAGCGTTTTCGCGCCAATCGCAATCGCTTCCTGAGCGACGCCCCATGCCGCTTCTGAATTACGGAACACATCCACCATATCCACTTTTTCCGGCACGTCCGCCAGCGTCGCGTAGCCCTTCTGCCCTAACAAGGTTTTACCGGCAACCTTCGGGGAAACCGGAATCACGTGATAGCCCTGATCGAGTAAATACTTCATCACGCGGTAGCTTGGACGGTCAGGCTTATCGCTTGCGCCAACCAATGCAATGGTTCGGGTCGAGGTTAAAATGCCAGCAATATCGGTCTCTTTCATCATCATTCTCCAGGCTGTTTTGCAAAGTGTACGACAATCCTGACAACCCAACCATGCGTCCCACCCGTAAGTATGAGAGCAAAACGCCAAAATATGTCTATATGTTAGTAAACATGATTATCGAAAAATTTTGATACATTCTTACCCGGCGGTCCTTGGACAGGAGAACCCTATGAAAACCGGCACTGTGACCCTGATGATAGCCCTCTGCTTGCCGGTCACGGTTTTCGCTACCACTCTTCGTCTTTCAACCGACATTGACCTGCTGGTACTGGACGGCAAGAAGGTCTCCAGTTCACTCCTGCGCGGCGCGGACAGCATTGAGCTCGATAATGGGCCCCATCAACTTGTTTTTCGGGTTGAGAAGACAATCCGCCTCCCCAGCCATGCAGAACAGCTCTACATTTCCCCGCCGCTGGTGATCAGTTTTGACACTCAGCGCGTGGAGCAGGTTAATTTTCACCTTCCGCGCCTGGAAAGCGACCGCGACGCCAGCCATTTTGACGTGGCGCCACGGCTGGAATTACTGGATGGCAATGCGATGCCGATCCCGGTACAACTGGATATCCTCGCCATTACCTCAAAAACTAAAGCCATTGATTTTGAGGCAGAAACGGAGCGCTACAATAAATCGGCAAAACGTGCTTCCTTACCCCAGTTCGCGACGATGATGGCCGACGACAGCACTCTGCTTTCGGGGGTCTCAGAACTGGATACCATCCCGCCGCAATCTCAGACGCTCACAGAACAGCGTCTGAAATACTGGTTTCGCCAGGCGGACCCGCAAACGCGTAATAGCTTTCTGCAATGGGCGGAGAAACAGCCCTCGTCCTGATGTTTTGTTCCGTCCGGCTTTTTTTTTCGTCTTTCTCTTGCAGCATCAGGCACATTCAGTACTCTGTAGCAAAACCCACAATGGAACTGAATGATGGAACTGACGACTCGCACTTTGCCGGCGCGTAAGCACATTGCGCTGGTTGCACACGATCACTGCAAAAAGATGTTGATGAGCTGGGTAGAACGCCACCAGCCGTTGCTGGAAAAACATGTGCTCTACGCCACCGGGACGACCGGAAATCTTATTCAACGCGCGACGGGTATGGACGTTAACGCCATGCTGAGCGGTCCGATGGGCGGCGATCAGCAGGTTGGCGCGTTGATTTCTGAAGGGAAAATTGATGTGCTGATTTTCTTTTGGGATCCGCTTAACGCGGTTCCGCACGATCCGGATGTGAAAGCGTTGCTGCGCCTGGCGACCGTCTGGAATATCCCTGTCGCCACCAACGTCGCCACGGCGGATTTCATTATCCAGTCGCCACACTTCAATGATGCCGTTGACGTGCTCATTCCGGACTATCCGCGTTATCTGGCTGAACGCCTCAAGTAATCCCGCGCAGGCGACGGGCGTCGCCTATTGCTTACGGTTTTCTTACCAACGGCACGTCCAGGTCTTTGAGATCCTCCACGAAGCGTGAGGGGGTCGCTTTGTTGTACAGCAGCCAGACCCGATGGCGGGCGCGGGTCAGGGCAACGTAAAGCAACCGCCGCTCTTCCGCATCCGGAAAATCTTCCACAACCGGCAGCAACGCCTCTTCCATGATGGATTCACGCGCCGGTGCCGGGAACCCATCGCTCCCTTCCTGTAGCCCGACAATGATAACGTAATCCGCCTGTTGCCCCTTGCTGGCGTGGATGGTCATGAAATCAAGTTGCAGCTTAGGCCAACGGGTTGCCGCCTTTTCGAGACTGGCCGGTTTCAGATGGTGATAACGCGCCAGCACCAGAATCCGCTCGTCGGCTTTCGCATAACCGGAGATCTTATCCAACAACGCATCAAGCTGCGTGTCATCCAGCAACGTAACGGCTTTCTTATCTCCCGTCGTCAGACTATTAAGCGGTTTCTTGAGTTGATGTGGGTTCTGCTGAATAAAGCGGTTAGCGATTTCGCCAATGCGATTGTTGAAACGATAAGTGGTGTCGAGATCGCAACGGTCACCGTCGCCGAAGGTCTGATGAAACGCAGTCGTTAAGGAAAGCTGCGCGCCGCTAAAACGATAAATAGCCTGCCAGTCATCCCCGACGGCGAACAACGTGGTATGGCTATTTTGCTTACGCAATGCAGCCAGCAGCGCGGCACGCTGCGGGGAGATATCCTGAAATTCATCCACCAGAATATGCTTCCACGGACTGACAAAACGCCCTTTTTCCAGAATCACAATGGCTTGATGAATCAGACCTGAAAAATCGACGGCGTTTTCCGCTTTCAGCGCACTTTTCCAGGCTTTCAGCAATGGCGCCATCAGCTTCACACGCTTTCCAAACAGATCCCGAATCTCCTCCGGTGCGCTGGCAATCATCTCCGCCTGGGCTCCGCCATGCATGCGCATCAGGCTCACCCAGCGATCCAGACGCGAGGCAAGACGCCGCTGTAGTTTTTCATCGTCCCAGAAATTGCCTTCCGGCACCGTCCACGCCATTTCCTCTTCCAGCCACTGTCGCCAGCCCTTCGCCTGCGCTTTTTTCTCGCTGCATTGTTGACGCCAGGTGCTGATGAATAGTTTATTTCGCGCGGCGGTGTCATTTTCAAGCTTACTAATGGTCGGTACTTTTTTGCTGCCCTGCTGAATGATGTGCAGCGCCAGGGCATGGAACGTCCGCGCCGTTATCTCCTCGGTATGCAGCCGCTCACGAATACGCTCATCCATCTCCTGCGCCGCTTTGCGACCAAAAGCCAGTAGCAGGATCTGTTCTGCGGCCGCTTCGCCCCGCGCCAGCAGCCAGCCCGCCCGCGCCACCAGCACGGATGTTTTACCGCTACCGGCCCCAGCCAGCACCAGCAAAGAATGTTCGCCATTGACGACCGCTCTGGCCTGAGCCGGATTGAGCGGTGACGATTCCACCTTCTGGAAAAAATCGGCGTATTCCGTCAACATCGTTTCGGTATACGCCTGGTTATGCTGCAGGCGACATGCCTCGATATCTTTCAGCCACGCCTGGCACTGTCGCAGCGCATCGCGACAGTTCTCAAACTCTTCCAGCCGATTAACCGGTAACGGCAGCGCAGCAAACGCCTGCAGGATCTGTTGCTGTAATCCCGTCGTCTGCTCGCGCGTCAGCCAGGCATTTTGCCCGGTTCGGGCCGCAATCAAATCCAGTTGCTCCTGCAGTACGCCAGCCGCAACTTCACTCATTTCCTGGCTCCACTGCTGCCAGCGGCTATTCAGATGGTGATGGAAGCGCTGAGTTTCTGCCCACTCGGTGCCATGCAGTCGCACCACTTTTTCGTCCGGCAGCACAAATTCCAGCTCACCCCACACCAGCCCGCGCTTACAATGAATCGCCAGTAACTGATTGAAGGGAATGAGATATTCATGGCGATCGCCCGATACCTTAATGCCGGCATTAAGGATCACCGCCCGATCGTACGGGTGTTGCGCCAGACGTTTACCTATAGACGTTGCTTTCAGTTCCATGACTCAGCCGATCCAGACAAAGCGTATTTCTTCTCAGTGTAACCGCCAGAGAATACGTGCTCCAGCCCAAAAAAACGTTACAATTGCCGGAAATCACAGAAAACCAGAATCAATCGAGGGTTTATGCGTACCGTTCTGAATATTTTGAATTTTGTGTTGGGGGGTTTTGCCACCACGCTGTCCTGGTTCCTGGCAACGCTGGTCAGTATAGTGCTGATCTTCACCCTGCCGCTCACCCGCTCATGCTGGGAAATCACTAGGTTGTCGCTGCTGCCTTACGGAAACGAAGCGGTTCATGTTGATGAACTGGATCCGGCGGGTAAAAGTGTGCTGATGAATACGGGCGGGACGCTGCTGAATATTTTCTGGCTGATCTTCTTCGGCTGGTGGCTGTGTCTGATGCACATCGCCGCAGGTATCACCCAATGCATCACGATCATTGGTATTCCGGTTGGCATTGCGAACTTTAAGATTGCCGCGATTGCACTCTGGCCAGTGGGACGTCGCGTTGTCTCCGTAGAAGTTGCACGTGCAGCACGAGAAGCGAACGCCCGTCGCCGTTTTGAGTCATCAGGACGCTAAGTCAGTATGTTAAGTCCCCTGCTTCGCCGCTATACCTGGAACAGCACCTGGCTGTATTACGTGCGTATTTTTATCGCCCTCTGCGGAACAACAGCGCTGCCCTGGTGGTTGGGTGATGTCAAACTGACCATCCCCCTGACGCTGGGGATGGTGGCAGCAGCGCTGACCGATCTGGACGATCGTCTCGCGGGTCGTCTGCGCAACCTGATCATTACGCTAATCTGCTTTTTTATCGCCTCTGCGTCAGTCGAGCTACTGTTTCCTTACCCATGGCTGTTCGCCATCGGACTGACGCTCTCTACCAGCGGTTTTATCCTGCTCGGCGGTTTAGGGCAGCGTTATGCGACGATTGCCTTTGGCGCATTGCTGATCGCCATTTACACCATGCTTGGGGCGTCGTTGTACGCCCAATGGTATCAGCAACCGCTTCTGCTGCTGGCGGGCGCTATCTGGTACAACGGGCTGACGCTTATCGGTCATTTGCTGTTCCCAATTCGTCCCTTGCAGGACAATCTGGCACGCAGCTATGAGCAACTGGCGCACTATCTGGAGCTGAAGTCACGGCTTTTTGACCCGGATATTGAAAATGAAAGCCAGGCACCGCTTTATGACTTAGCGCTGGCCAACGGCCAACTGATGGCGACACTGAATCAGACGAAAGTGTCCCTGTTGACTCGCCTGCGCGGCGACCGGGGGCAGCGCGGCACACGGCGAACTCTGCATTACTACTTTGTGGCGCAGGATATTCATGAGCGCGCCAGCTCCTCGCATATTCAATACCAGACGCTACGTGACCATTTCCGTCACAGCGACGTGATGTTCCGCTTTCAACGCCTGATGTCGATGCAGGGCCAGGCCTGTCTGCAACTGTCGCGCTGTATTTTGTTGCGCGTCCCCTATCAGCACGATCCGCATTTTGAACGCGCATTCACGCATCTCGACGCCGCGCTTGAGCGAATGCGGGCAAACGGCGCCTCCGCCGATCTGCTGAAAACGCTGGGATTTTTACTGGCTAATTTGCGCGCCATCGATGCACAACTGGCAACAATTGAATCAGAACAGGCGCAGGCTATGCCGCGTAACGAATCGGAGAGCCAGCTCGCCGATGACAGTCCGCACGGGTTCAGCGATATCTGGCTGCGTCTGAGTCGTAACTTTACTCCCGAATCGGCGCTGTTTCGCCATGCGGTCAGGATGTCTCTGGTTCTGTGCGTCGGCTACGCGATCATTCAGATAACCGGTATGCATCACGGTTACTGGATCCTGCTGACCAGCCTGTTTGTTTGTCAGCCAAACTACAACGCCACGCGGCACCGCCTGGCGCTGAGGATTATCGGTACCCTGGTCGGGGTGGCGATTGGTATCCCGATTTTATGGTTTGTTCCGTCGCTGGAAGGTCAGCTTATTTTACTGGTGATCACCGGCGTTCTGTTCTTTGCCTTTCGCAACGTCCAGTATGCCCACGCCACTATGTTTATCACGCTGCTGGTTCTGCTGTGCTTCAACTTGCTCGGCGAAGGGTTTGAAGTCGCCCTCCCCAGGGTGATTGATACGCTCATCGGCTGCGCCATCGCCTGGGCGGCAGTAAGCTTTATCTGGCCGGACTGGCGTTTCCGAAACCTCCCGCGAGTGATGGAAAGAGCGACCGATGCAAACTGTCGCTATCTTGACGCCATCCTGGAGCAGTACCATCAGGGACGCGATAATCGACTGGCATATCGGATTGCCCGTCGCGATGCCCATAACCGCGATGCTGAGCTGGCCTCCGTGGTGTCGAATATGTCCAGCGAGCCCGACGTGACGGCACAAACACGTGAGGCCGCGTTCCGTTTGCTCTGCCTCAATCATACATTCACCAGTTATATTTCTGCTTTAGGTGCGCATCGTGAGCAACTCACCAACCCCGACGTGCTGGCTTTGCTGGACGATGCGGTCTGTTATGTTGATGATGCGCTACATCATCTCCCGGCCGACGAAGCGCGCGTGCAGCAAGCTCTCGCCGAACTGAAACAGCGCATTCAGCAGCTTGAGCCACGTCCGGACAGCAAAGAACCACTGGTGATTCAGCAGGTCGGTTTACTGGTGGCCCTGCTGCCGGAAATGGGGCGGCTACAGCGGCAAATCACTCACTCTTCTCCACCGACATCGGCACCGGCGAAAGCGACTTAACCCACAGAGCAAGCTCCTGGCGGCGTATCGCCGGGAGCGCCGCTTCATGGATACCATAAATAGCCCCTTCAAGATTAAACAGCACCTTGTCAGTGATGGATTTGTTCATTTGTCGCAGTCGCAACCAGCACATTTTAGCGCCCAGCATTCGCAGGGTGGCGACGTCGTAGATCCCCGCTTCATTCAGCAAACTCTCCAGATGAAAGGTCATATTGGGGAGATCCTTAAGCCGCTGCTGAGAACTGCGGGACAACTTCTCCTGCAACGCGGCATCCAGCGAAAACTTCGACAACTGGATCAACTGTTGCTGGTCGCGCCAAAGAGTGTCATCAACCTGATAATAATTAAGCATGACCGGACGCCCGCGTTTAAGAAACGTCAGCCAGACCGGGGAATGTTGCACGCAATACTGTACGCTTTGCTCACAGGCACGCAGATAGAGCTCCCCATTGGCAACCATCGCAAAGACGGTATTCCTGATTGTCAGACTGTAACTGCCAAACAGTGAGCGGAAGTGGATCGTCCCCAGAGAAGATAAATATTCCTGTGATTTATAGATCCTGTCATAGGAGTGAATTTTCATAAAATTCCCTTTTAAATCATAAACTAAAAGAATGATTTGCCGTCACGAATCCGTTAATGACGAAAATAGGCAACTTATTCTCAAGGGGCAAGCTGAATTTCGTTTTTACCGCTACCATGAATAAAAATTGCGAGTCTCTTTCCGAAAATAAAGTTGATCTTTCACGACATCAGGGTTACTGTACATCCATACAGTAACTCACAGGGCTGGATTGATTATGTACACTTCAGGCTACGCAAATCGTTCTCCGTCATTCTCTTCCACATCGAACACGATGGCGCGCGTCTCTTCCGAGAAAGTGTCCACCGGGCTTATCAGCGAAGTGGTCTACCGCGAAGACCAGCCCATGATGACGCAGTTACTGCTGTTACCGCTTCTTCAGCAGCTAGGACAGCAATCGCGCTGGCAGCTCTGGCTGACGCCACAGCAGAAGCTGAGCCGTGAATGGGTTCAGTCTGCCGGGCTTCCGCTGACTAAAGTGATGCAAATTAACCAACTGTCCCCCTGCCATACGCTGGAATCAATGGTTCGTGCATTGCGCACGGGCAACTACAGCGTGGTAATTGGCTGGCTAACAGAAGAATTAACAGAAGAAGAACATGCTGAATTGGTTAAGGCGGCAGATGAAGGAAATGCGATGGGATTTATCATGCGTCCCGTGAATGCACACACCCATGCCACGAGACAGCAAACCGGGCTAAAAATTCACTCAAATTTGTATCATTGAGTAAATTTAGGATTTATCCTGGAATTTTTTTTCCTCCTCGACCTTCACATTGAGGACTAACGTTTATTTTCTGTGAACGCTTGGCGCACGCGGTTCCCGCGAAATCTGGCGATAAATTCTGATGCGCCAAATGTTAAATATTATGTATACAAGTTTTTTTTTTTCATATGCCTGACAGAGTTCACACTTGTAAGTTTTCAACTACGTTGTAGACTTTACATCGCCAGGGGTGCTCGGCGTAAGCCGCAGATATCGGTAGAGTAACTATTGAACTACTCCCCCGGTGAAGGATTTAACCGTGTTATCTCGTTGGAGATATTCATGGCGTATTTTGGATGATAACGAGGCGCAAAAAATGAAAAAGACAGCTATCGCGATTGCAGTGGCACTGGCTGGTTTCGCTACCGTAGCGCAGGCCGCTCCGAAAGATAACACCTGGTACACTGGTGCTAAACTGGGCTGGTCCCAGTACCATGACACTGGTTTCATCAACAACAACGGTCCGACCCACGAAAACCAACTGGGTGCCGGTGCGTTCGGTGGTTACCAGGTTAACCCGTATGTTGGCTTTGAAATGGGTTACGACTGGTTAGGTCGTATGCCGTACAAAGGCGACAACATCAACGGCGCTTACAAAGCTCAGGGCGTTCAGCTGACCGCTAAACTGGGTTACCCAATCACTGACGATCTGGACATCTACACTCGTCTGGGTGGTATGGTATGGCGTGCAGACACCAAGGCTAACGAACCTGGTGGCGCTTCCTTTAAAGACCACGACACTGGCGTATCCCCAGTATTCGCAGGTGGTGTTGAGTACGCAATTACTCCTGAAATCGCTACCCGTCTGGAATACCAGTGGACCAACAACATCGGTGACGCTAACACCATCGGTACTCGTCCAGACAACGGTCTGCTGAGCGTAGGTGTTTCTTACCGTTTCGGTCAGCAGGAACAAGCTGCTCCGATCGTAGCGCCGGCTCCGGCTCCGGCTCCTGAAGTACAGACCAAACACTTCACTCTGAAGTCTGACGTTCTGTTCAACTTCAACAAAGCGACTCTGAAACCAGAAGGCCAGCAGGCTCTGGATCAGATGTACAGCCAGCTGAGCAACCTGGATCCGAAAGACGGTTCCGTAGTGGTTCTGGGCTTCACGGACCGCATCGGTTCTGACGCTTACAACCAGGGTCTGTCTGAGAAACGTGCTCAGTCTGTTGTTGATTACCTGATCTCTAAAGGTATCCCGGCTGACAAGATCTCCGCACGTGGTATGGGCGAATCCAACCCGGTTACTGGCAACACCTGTGACAACGTGAAAGCTCGCGCTGCACTGATCGACTGCCTGGCCCCGGATCGTCGCGTTGAGATCGAAGTTAAAGGCATCAAAGACGTTGTAACTCAGCCGCAGGCGTAAGTTTCCGTCTTATGAAAAAACCCCGCGTTGCGGGGTTTTTTTTGGCCGTCAGCAAAACAGCTTTGATGAAAACCTGTCACTCTTTGCCTAACAGCGCCTGCAGATCCTGCTTTAGCGAAGACATCTTGTTAGCGTACTTCTCTTTATTCTCTGCATCTTCAATCAGCTGCACTACGGTCTCTGATAGCGTTTTGCCTCGCCGCTGTGCCAGCCCTGCCAGTCTCTGCCAGACAATAAATTCCAGATCGATAGATTTCTTTCGCGTGTGCTGATGCTCGGCATTGAAATGACGTTTACGCCGTGCGCGTATCGTCTGTTTCATGCGGTTTTGCAGCGCGGGACTCATATGTTCGTCAATCCAGAGATTGACCCGCACCGGTTCATTTTCCAGCGTAAGCAACAAATCCACGGCCTCCTGGGCTGCACTGGCCTCCACATAACGGGTTATTAATTCCCCTTCGCGATGCTTCTTCACCAGGTACTTCCACTTCCAACCGCTTTCAAGATTCTCAAGTTGTTGATATTTCATGGCGATCTCAATGTTACCGTGTCACTCCTATCAGAATATCAGCTTTTTTAGCATCTGAAGAAAAGAATCTTCAGGCTGTGAGCCACTCTGCAGCCTCCTGTGCGTTTGCCATCGCATTCCACGTGTGAAGCGCGGACGGTTACGCTATAATCGCGTCTTTTACAACAGACTAAAAAACATCAACTTTGACCATTACGAAACTTGCATGGCGTGATCTTGTCCCTGATACCGAAAGCTATCAGGAGATTTTTGCACAGCCACATGTCACTGAAGAAAACGACACATTACTGAGTGATACTCAACCACGTTTGCAATTTGCCCTGGAGCAATTGTTACAGCCCAGAGCCTCATCCCCTTTCATGCTGGCCAAAGCCCCCGAAGAGCTTGAGTATCTTAATCTTCTTGCCGATGCCGCACGTGCCTTGCAGCACAATGCCGGTCACCTGACGGGAGGTCATTACGAGATCTCTGGTCATACGATTCGCTATCGTGACGCTGAGCGGGAAGAGGATAATTTTTCTACCTTATCTCAGGTGGTGATTGCCGACTGGGTTGAGGCAGAGCAACTGTTTGGCTGCCTGCGTCAATTCAATGGCGACATCACGTTACAACCGGGACTGGTTCACCAGGCCAATGGCGGCGTGCTGGTTATCTCGCTGCGCACTCTGCTTGCACAACCGCTACTGTGGATGCGCCTGAAAGCGATTGTCAGCCGCGAACGCTTTGACTGGGTAGCCTTTGATGAATCACGTCCGCTACCAGTCTCTGTGCCGTCTATGCCGCTTAAACTGAAGGTGCTGTTAGTCGGTGAGCGCGAATCGCTGGCGGACTTCCAGGAGATGGAGCCCGAACTGGCCGAGCAGGCGATTTATAGCGAATTCGAAGATAACCTGCAGATTGTGGATGCAGAATCCATGACGCAGTGGTGCCAGTGGGTAACGTGGACCGCGAAACGTAATCAGTTGCCTTACCCGGCACCCGACGCCTGGGAAGTGCTGGTTCGCGAAGCGGTGCGCTATACCGGCGAACAGGATACGTTACCACTCAATCCGCTGTGGATCATCAGGCAGTTCACGGAAGTCGCGCCGCTGTGCGAAAGCGAAACCTGCAGCGGTGAACAACTTAGCCTGATGCTTGCTCAGAGAGCGTGGCGTGAAGGGTTCCTGGCTGAACGCATGCAGGATGAGATCCTCCAGGAACAGATTCTGATCGAAACCGAGGGTGAGCGCGTGGGTCAGATCAACGCCCTGTCGGTGATTGAGTTTCCGGGTCACCCTCGCGCCTTCGGTGAACCTTCTCGCATTAGTTGCGTCGTGCACATCGGCGATGGCGAGTTCACGGACATTGAGCGGAAAGCAGAACTTGGCGGTAATATTCATGCTAAGGGGATGATGATCATGCAGGCGTTCCTGATGTCGGAACTCCAGCTCGAACAACAGCTCCCCTTCTCGGCTTCACTCACGTTTGAACAGTCCTACAGTGAAGTCGATGGCGACAGCGCGTCCATGGCGGAACTGTGTGCACTCATCAGCGCCCTGTCAGATGTGCCGGTAAATCAGAACATCGCTGTTACCGGGTCGGTCGATCAGTTCGGTCGAGCCCAGCCGGTTGGTGGTTTAAATGAAAAAATTGAAGGCTTCTTCGCGATTTGCCAACAGCGTGAACTGACGGGTAAGCAAGGGGTGATTATCCCTTCTTCTAACGTCAGACACCTGAGCCTGCAACCCGCACTGTTACAGGCCGTTGAAGAAGAGAAGTTCACTATCTGGGCGGTAGATGACGTGACCGACGCATTACCGCTGCTGTTAAATCTGGTGTGGGATGGCGAAGGCCAGATGACGCTGATGCAGACTATCCAGGAGCGTATCGCCCAAGCGACGCAACAGGAAGGACGTCACCGTTTTCCATGGCCGCTGCGTTGGCTGAACGGTTTTTTTCCTAACTGATCGGACTTGTTCAGCGTACACGTGTTAGCTATCCTGCGTGCTTCAATAAAATAAGGCTTACAGAGAACATGGTAGATAAACGCGAATCCTATACAAAAGAAGACCTTCTTGCCTCTGGTCGCGGTGAGCTGTTTGGTGCGAAAGGCCCACAGTTGCCTGCTCCTAACATGCTGATGATGGACCGTGTCGTCAAAATGACCGAAACGGGCGGCAACTTCGACAAAGGTTATGTTGAGGCAGAGCTGGATATTAATCCGGATCTTTGGTTCTTCGGATGCCACTTCATCGGTGATCCGGTCATGCCGGGTTGCCTGGGACTGGACGCCATGTGGCAGTTGGTTGGATTCTACCTCGGCTGGCTCGGCGGTGAAGGCAAAGGCCGCGCGCTGGGCGTAGGCGAAGTGAAGTTCACCGGTCAGGTGTTGCCTTCTGCGAAGAAAGTGACCTACCGTATCCACTTCAAGCGCATCGTAAATCGCCGCCTGATCATGGGTCTGGCAGATGGTGAAGTGCTGGTGGATGGTCGTCTGATTTATACCGCAAACGATCTGAAAGTCGGGCTGTTCCAGGACACCTCTGCGTTCTGATGCCAACCGGGTGAATGACCAGACAGCGTCATTTATCACAGGTCATAAAAGGCGAAACCTCCGCACTGCGGAGGTTTCTTTTTAAAGAGACAGAATCAGGCCATTACCACCCTGTCAGCCATGGCTTCTCGCCAGCCTCCTAGCCAGTACGACCTCTGATTCAGCGTCTGATAGGGACACATTTCTTTTGAGCGTCCGGCAATACCGGCCTGATAACCACGTTGATGTGCCCGTTCCAGGCGATCTCGTTTTTGTCTCTTCATGCCTCGTTTCCCTCATGCTTAATATCTGGTGGAAAAGATAACAGTGATTACGAAGTGTGCAATCACACTAAACGAATACCGCGAATCCCCGGTTCCGTCAATGCGCAAAATTCACACAGGTGTCATATTTGTGAGCTAGTGAAAAACTCGGTTGTTCAAAAAATGTGAACCGGAACAAGTTCCTGGCCCCTCTCTACGACCAAAAAAAACCGCCTCAAACGCACGGTCTGAGACGGTTTTATTTACAAAATTTTAAACTATGGGATGCGCTTCAGCTCCTGAGCGATCGCCGCCGCTTCCTGACTCCAGACGTTCGCCAGCACTTTCACCATTTCATCGTAACCGTCCTGTGTCTGTATGGCTTCAATGTGGAACGGGCGCTTAATGAGACGTCCCTGATGGTTTAGCAGCCACTCACCGCTGACCACCACTTTGCCATCATAACGACCATGGAAGCCGGTGACCGTCACGTTGAGCGTGTCCTGCACGCTGCCTAACGGTTGAGACGCCACCACCCAACCCGGCAATTGTGTACTCAGATTGGCAACCAGCGTATTGCGCAACTGTTGATCCAGCGGACTGGCCCACAGATTATTATTGGCGATCACGTACTGTACATCGCTGGTCTGATAGACCACGCCATTGCCGGCCAGATAATCCGGCACTGCAACTTGCTCGACCCACAGCAGACGGTTCCCCTGGCTTGCGGTACTCTGCACGCCACCTTGCGCAACAGGAAGCTGGTAATAGCTTTTGTTATCTCCACTGGTACTGCATGATGTCAGCCAGAACGCCATCGCCACCACTAGCCACTTTTTCATTGTTTCGCCCTCTTCGGCTCTGGATCTTTCTTGTCCTTCGCTTCAAACACCAGCGCGTTACTCTTGTCATTCAGCGTTTTCAGCACCGGCTGTAGCTCGCGGAGCACCTGATCAAGACGTTGCATATCGGCCACCATCTTGTTGTAGGCTGCCGAACCAGGCTGGAAGCCCTGCATGCTGCGATTCAGTTCACGCAGAGTATTCTGCATATCTGCCGGCAGTTGTTGCATAGACTGACTGGACGTAATCTTGTTCATGTTATCCAGTGTCGTTTGCAGATGTTTCATCGTGCGCTGGCTTTCACTCAACGTATTGGTGGCCTGCTCAATCATCGGGTTCAGCGGCAGATTGTTGATCTTATCCAGCGCTTCCATCAGCCGCTGCTGAATTTGTGCCAGACCGCCGCTCACCGTCGGGATGATCTGATAACCGTTAAACTCGCGAATGCCGGTAATCGGCGGCTCTTTTGGATAGAAGTCCAGATCGACATACAACGCCCCGGTCACCAGGTTCCCGGTTTTCAGCGAGCCGCGTAAGCCCCGCTTCAGCAGGTCGGCCAGATGAGCGCCCACGTCGGTATCTTCGCCCAATTGCGCTTTCAGACGCTCGGGTTCAATGCGCACCAGCACAGGAATACGGTAATCGTTGTTAAACACCTGACGCATATTTGGCGCAAAGAACGGCACTTTACTCACCGTCCCCAGACGAATACCGCGGAACTCCAGCGGCGCTCCCGGTTGCAGACCGCGGATCGAATCTTTGAAGAACATCAGGTAATCGATGTGCTCGGTGAACAGCGAATCCTGGATGCTTTTCTGATCGTCATACAGGCTAAAGGCGGCCTTCTCGGCAACCGGCTGACCCTGCTCAAGCCCTTCCGGTACGTCAAAACTAACACCTCCGCCAAATAACGTCGTCAGCGAGCCCATTTCTACCCGCATGCCTGCGGACGTCAGATCCACGGCAATCCCGCTGTCTTTCCAGAAACGGACGTTGCTGGTGACCAGGCGATCGTTAGGTGCATTAATAAACAGCTGATAGCTGATGCTGCGTTTTTGTGGATCAAAAGTACTGGTTTCCACCGATCCGACGCGATAGCCACGGAACAGAACCGGATCGCCGGGACTAAGCTGACCGGCTTTTTTACTGTCGAGCACCACGCGGATCCCCTTGGCATCAGGCGGCGCCAGTGGCGGCGAATCCAGCAGATCATACTTTTCCAGTTTGTTACCTTTATTACCCGGCTGCAGTTCGATATAAGCGCCAGAAAGCAGTGTCCCTAAGCCGCTGATCCCTTCACGTCCAACCTGTGGCTTCACCACCCAAAACACGGAGTCTTTGTGCAGCAGTTTTTCCATACCGGCGTTCAGGCGCGCTTTGATTTCAACATGCGTCAGATCGTCGGTCAGCGTGGCGCTTTCGACGACACCCACGTCAACGCTGCGGCTTTTGATAGTGGTTTTTCCGCCCTCGATGCCCTCAGCATTGGTGGTAATCAGGGTCACAACCGGTCCCTGATGGCTGTAGTGATAGAACAGAACCCATGCCCCAATCAGCGCAGTGACGATGGGAAAAATCCACACGGGAGACCAGTTTTTTACCTTCTGGATTTTGGCTTCCCCACTTTTAGATTCCATGTTATCAGGACTCCTCATGGCCTGGTTCTGGTTCACGATCCCACGACAGACGCGGATCAAATGTCATCGCAGAAAACATTGTCATAATGACGACTAAAGCAAACATTAATGCACCCATTGCTGGATAAATATTCATCAAACCTCCCATGCGCACCAGCGCAGAGAGCACGGCGATAACAAACACATCAATCATTGACCAGCGACCTACAAACTCCACCACTTCATAAATCAGGTGCATGCGTTCACTGTCACGCTTGCCATGCCCTTTGGCGTCCCAGCACAGCCAGGCAATGGCGATCATTTTTAGCGTCGGCACCATAATACTGGCGATAAAGATCACCGCCGCGACCGGATAAGAGCCTTCACTCCAGATTAAAACCACCCCTTCAAGAATGGTGGAAGGCAGTTTCGACCCCAGTAAATCGGTGATCATGATCGGCAGAATATTCGCGGGAAGATACAGCATGATCGACGTGAACAGTAATGCCAGCGTCCACTGCAGGCTGTTTCTGCGGCGCACATACCCTTTCGTTTCGCAGCGCGGGCAAAGATGCTCATCCGCCGGAAGGATCGCCGTACAGCAGGAACAAGAGCGTAATCCCTGACGAATGCCGGGAACGCCAGGCGTTAACGTCTGTTTAATCACGGGCATAGGGGCGATGTCGTCCCACAGCCAGCGACGGTCAACACACTGAAACGCGCGGAGTTGCAGAATGCAGAAGAAGCACCAGGGGATAAAGCTGCTGCCGACGCCGATATCGCCGTATGCCATCAGTTTGACGAAACTCACCAGCACGCCCGCGAGGAAAATTTCCGCCATTCCCCAGCTCTTTAGCTGAAACAGAATGCGAGCCAGTTGGGCTTTGAGCTTTGCGGGCATTTGTACCCGATTCACCAACAACAGAATGGTTAACAGGCAAAACGCGGGAACCAGTTGAACGAAGAGTAAAAAGAACGTACCGAGACTGGCGTAATTTTCCGAAAACAGGACACCAGGGATTTGCATCAGGGTCACTTCACTGCTCACCCCAGCGACATTCATATTCACAAAAGGGAACAGATTCGATAAAAGCAACATAAACAGCGCAACTAACGCATAAGCAGTGGGACGCTGTCTCGGCGCGTCCCACATCACCGTCAATGTTGTGCCACATCTCGGGCATGCCGCTTTCTGCCCATGCTCAAGGTGGGGCAATGCCACCAGCATGTCACACTGCGAGCACAAAATGTGCTTTGCGGCATGATGATGTTCGCACATGGTGTGCTCCTTAATTATGCACCATTCTTTAACGCTTCAAGATACTCCCAGCGCTCAAAGGCCTGCTCAAGTTCTTGCTCTGCATTTGCCAGATCGGCCAAAACCTGTTGTGTCTGCTCATGAGGCTGGCTGAAAAACGCGGCGTCGGCAACCTGTGCCTGCAGGGCTTCCAGCTTCGCTTCCAGTTCTTCCAGCAGTTGCGGTAACTGTTCCAGTTCGCGCTGCAGTTTATAGCTTAGTTTGCTACTGGCGCGTTTTACAATTTCTGCTTTCGGGGCAACCACTTCCTCAGTTTTTTTCGCCGCTGGCTGTTTAAACGCCAGATGCTGTTCCTGTTGACTGCGTGCATCATGATAGCCGCCGACATAACGGCCGATTTTCCCGTTGCCTTCGAAAATCCAGCACTCGGTCACCGTATTGTCGACAAACTGACGATCGTGGCTCACCAGTAACACGGTGCCCTGATAACCATCAATCAGCTCTTCCAGCAACTCCAGCGTTTCGACGTCGAGATCGTTCGTTGGTTCATCGAGAATCAACAGATTGCTGGGTTTCAGAAAAAGACGCGCCAACAGCAGACGATTTCGCTCACCGCCAGACAGTGCGCGTACCGGGGTCATCGCCCGTTTCGGATGGAACAAGAAGTCCTGCAAATAGCCGAGCACATGGCGCGGTTTGCCGTTAACCATCACTTCCTGCTTACCTTCGGCGAGGTTGTCCATCACCGTCTTGTCTGGATCCAGTTCGGCGCGGTGCTGGTCGAAATAAGCGACTTCCAGTTTCGTACCGACGTGGATACGACCGCTGTCCGGCGGCAACTGGCCTAACATCAGCTTCAGCAGCGTGGTCTTACCGCAGCCGTTAGGACCGATCAGGGCAATTTTATCGCTGCGCTGTACCTGAGCTGAAAAGTCTTTCACCAGCTGTTTGCCGTCGACCTGGTAATCCACGTTCTCCATTTCGAAGACGATCTTACCAGAGCGGGTCGCCTCTTCGACCTGCATCTTCGCGGTGCCCATCACTTCGCGGCGTTCGCTGCGTTCGCGGCGCATCGCTTTCAGCGCCCTCACGCGGCCTTCATTACGGGTACGACGGGCTTTAATGCCCTGGCGGATCCACACCTCTTCCTGCGCCAGCTTGCGATCGAACTCGGCGTTCTGGAGTTCTTCGACGCGCAGCGCCTCTTCTTTCTCCACCAGGTATTGATCGTAATTCCCCGGGTAGGTCACCAGCTTGCCACGATCGAGATCGACAATGCGGGTCGCCATATTGCGAATAAAAGAACGGTCGTGGGAGATAAAAATAATCGTCCCATTGAACGACTTCAGGAACCCTTCCAGCCAGTCAATGGTTTCAATATCGAGGTGGTTGGTCGGTTCATCCAGCAGCAGAACGCGCGGATTACTGACCAGCGCACGACCCAGCGCGGCTTTACGCAGCCAACCACCGGACAGCGACGACAACGCGGCATTAGGATCCAGTCCTAACTGCGCCAGCACCTCATTGATGCGGTTTTCCAGTTGCCACAGATTGTGGTGATCGAGCTGCTCCTGCACTTTTGCCAGCTCATTTAAGTTTCTGTCGCTCGGATCGGTCATCACCAGACGCGAAATTTCGTGATATCGCTTAAGGTAGACCGCCTGTTCTTCGATGCCTTCCGCGACAAAATCGTAAACGGTGCCTTCAATATTGCGCGGAGGATCCTGTTGCAAACGGGCAACGATCAGATCCTGCTCATAAATAATGCGCCCATCGTCCAGACCCTGCTCACGATTGAGGATCTTCATTAACGTTGATTTGCCGGCGCCGTTACGGCCCACCAGACAGACGCGTTCGTTATCTTCGATATGCAGTTCTGCATTATCAAGAAGCGGCGCGTCGCTGAACGACAGCCATGCGCCATGCATACTGATTAATGACATTTACTTATCCTTTCAGGCCGCGGTAATCAACCAGCAGTTGTGGATTTGACGGTTACGGGCAAAGTCCTGGGAAAGCGTTTTTTGGGTGATTTCTTGTGCTTTCAGCCCCAGCGCCGCCAGTCCGTCAAGATCCATACGGAATCCGCGTTTATTGTTGGAGAACATGATCGTGCCGCCTTTACGCAGCAGACGTTTCAGATCTTTCATCAGCGCCAGGTGATCGCGCTGAACGTCAAAGGCATCCTCCATCCGTTTCGAGTTGGAGAACGTCGGGGGATCGATAAAAATCAGATCAAACTGTTCATTAGCTTCACGCAGCCAGGCCAGACAGTCGGCCTGGATCAGGCGATGCGCGCGTCCGCTCAAGCCATTCAGACGCAGGTTGCGCTCTGCCCACTCAAGATAGGTACGCGACATATCGACCGTCGTGGTGCTGCGCGCGCCGCCTAAACCTGCGTGCACACTGGCGCTGCCGGTGTAGGAAAACAGGTTAAGGAAGTCTTTGCCGTTGCTCATCTGCCCCAGCATCCGTCGCGCAATACGGTGATCGAGGAACAGTCCGGTATCCAGGTAATCGGTCAGGTTCACCCACAGGCGAGCGTTGTATTCGCTTACCTCGATGAATTCCCCCTTCTCGTTCATCTTCTGATACTGGTTTTTCCCTTTCTGCCGTTCACGGGTTTTCAGCACCAGCTTGTTCGGCGCAATCTCCAGCACCGACAAGGTGGCGGCGATGATGTCGAACAGTCGCTGACGCGCTTTCTGCGCATCGACAGTTTTAGGCGGAGCGTACTCCTGAATCACGACCCAGTCGGCGTAGCGATCGACCGCTACGTTGTATTCAGGCAGATCGGCATCGTACAGGCGGTAGCATTCAATCCCTTCCTGACGCGCCCATTTTTCCAGTTTCTTGATGTTTTTACGCAGACGGTTGGCATAGTCTTCCGCCACCGTTGCCGGTTTGCTGTCCGGCGTGCTTTCCGCTACATGGTAGTTTTTCTGCACACAGTCCAGCGGGCCGTTTTTCGCTTTGAATTGTTTGTCCGCGCGCAGTTGCAGGCTGCTTAGCAAATCCGGTGAGGCGCTGAACAAAGAGAGATTCCAGCCGCCGAACTGGTTCTTCATGGTGCGTCCCAGCAGGCTGTGCAGCGCAATCAGCGCCGGCTCGCTGTCCAGACGTTCGCCGTAAGGCGGGTTGCTGATCACCGTCCCGTAAGGACCTTTCGGCAGCGGATTGCTCAGCTTCGCCACGTCTTTGACTTCGAAGGTAATCAGTTCGCCAATCCCTGCGCGACGGGCGTTGCTGCGCGCGCGTTCGATCACTCGGGCATCACTGTCAGAACCGTAAAAACGCGAGGTATATTCAGCCAGACCTTTGCGGGCGCGGGTTTGCGCTTCCGCCTTCACGTCCTGCCAGATAGCGTCATCATGCTGCGCCCAGCCGCTAAAGCCCCAACGACCACGGTGTAAGCCCGGTGCGCGATCGGTTGCCCACATCGCCGCCTCAATCAATAGCGTGCCCGAACCGCACATCGGGTCGAGCAATGGAGTTCCCGGCTGCCAGCCAGAGCGCATCACAATCGCCGCCGCCAGCGTCTCTTTGATCGGTGCCAGACCGGTGCGATCGCGATAGCCGCGCAGATGCAGACCATCACCGCTTAAATCCAGCGCAATGCTGGCCGTGTCTTTATTCAGCCAGACGTTTACGCGGATGTCTGGCGATTCGCGATCGACATTCGGACGCGGCAGATTTTTACGCGTGAAGGCGTCAACAATCGCATCCTTGACTTTCATCGCGCCGTACTGGCTATTGCGAATGGTGTCGTTCAGCCCGCTGAAGTGGACAGCAAAGGTCGCACCCGGATTAAACATTGCCGTCCAGTCGATGGCCTGCACACCAAGGTAAAGGTCTAAGTCACTGTAAACTTTGCACTCACCCATCGGTAAAATAATGCGCGAGGCCAGGCGACTCCACATCAGGCTCTGGTAAACAAGCCGGGTGTCGCCCTGGAAATGGACCCCACCCTGAACTACCTGACACTCCACGGCGCCGAGGCTTTCCAGTTCAGTTTTTAACAGCTCTTCCAGCCCACGGGCCGTACTGGCAAACAAAGAATTCATAGCGTCACTTATACTCGAAGAAAATTGCTGCGCATTATAGCTAATATGGGCGCTATGTCATAAAGTTGAAGGCTTATTTCTTTCGAGGGACTGTACCGTGTTGACGTTATCCAGACTTTTCATCCACCCC
The DNA here is from genome assembly GCF_001297795.1 of Citrobacter sp. CtB7.12. NCBI lineage: Bacteria > Pseudomonadati > Pseudomonadota > Gammaproteobacteria > Enterobacterales > Enterobacteriaceae > Citrobacter > Citrobacter sp. CtB7.12. Next base: position 24,432 of record NZ_LIFT01000021.1, read on the forward strand.
GTCAAATCAATGCGTGGCATTGGGCTGACCCACGCTCTGGCAGACGTCAGCGGTCTGGCTTTTGATCGTATTTTTATGGTTACCGAAGCCGATGGCACCTTCATCACAGCGCGTCAGTTTCCACAAATGGTGCGCTTTACCCCCTCGCCCCTGCACGATGGCCTGCATTTGACCGCGCCTGACGGCAGCAGCGCGCTGGTGCGGTTTGCTGATTTTGCCGCCCAGGATGCGCCGACGGAAGTCTGGGGCAACCATTTTACCGCGCGAGTCGCCCCCGATGCGATTAATCAGTGGCTTAGCGGCTTCTTCTCCCGCAGCGTGCAACTGCGTTGGGTGGGACCACAGTTGACCCGGCGGGTTAAACGCCACGCGGGCGTGCCGCTCTCTTTTGCCGATGGTTTCCCGTATCTGCTGGTGAATGACGCTTCGTTGCGCGATCTGCAGCAGCGCTGCCCGGCGGGGGTGCAGGTTGAACAGTTCCGCCCCAATATCGTGGTCTCTGGTGCTACGGCATGGGAAGAAGACAACTGGAAAGTGATCCGCATTGGCGAGGTTATCTTTGATGTGGCGAAACCGTGCAGCCGCTGTATTTTTACCACGGTCAGTCCGGAAAAAGGGCAAAAGCATCCCTCCGGTGAGCCGCTGGCAACGCTGCAAACCTTCCGTACCGCGCCGGACAATGGCGATGTCGATTTTGGGCTGAACCTGATCGCCCGTAATAGCGGCGTGATTCGCGTGGGCGATGAAGTGGAGGTTTTATCGACCGGTCCGGCTCGCGTTTATGGCGCCGCCGACACCGGGGAGACGGTTGAAGTCGCGCAGCAACCGAATGCGACGGTCACCATCGACTGGCAGGGACAGGCGTTTCAGGGGAACAATCAACAGGTATTGCTTGAGCAACTGGAAAACCAGGGGATCCGGGTACCCTATTCGTGTCGGGCGGGAATTTGCGGCTGCTGTCGTATCAAACTGCTGGAAGGCGAAGTGAACCCGCTGAAGAGATCGGCACTTGGCGATGATGGCACCATCCTCAGCTGTAGCTGCGTGCCAAAAACCGCGCTGAAGCTGGCGCGTTAAACCGCCTGTTCCAGGCTGAAGCTGTGCGGACGAAACGACGGCTTCAGTCGGTCATTCATTATTTTAATCGCATCACCAAGCTGCATCGTCCGCCCGGCCACAACCACGCCGGGTTGCGCCAGCAGGCACAGCGCCGCATTTTCGCCAGGCTCTACCACTAACAGATTGATTTGTTCCTGGGTATCGCTCAGCCAGACACAGGCCGCATCGCCAGTGCCGGGTACCCAGTTTTCGCCGTGCGCCACAAAGTGCCAGCTTTTCGGCATTTGGGGTTTCAGATAGCGAATGGCCACCAGCGCATTGAGCACCAGCTCAGCTTTCTGGTCTTTAGAGAGCTCAAGGTCGCGGCACTTTTCTTCAAAGGAGAAGTACAGCGCGGCATCGTCAACGCAAAAACCGGACGGTGAGAATGCATCCGGGGTGAGCATTTTGCGGGCAAAACGCGAGCGAAATAACATGCCATTGGCTAAATCGAGCATCATTCGGTCATGCTCTTCGTCATAATACCAGCGCCAGTTATCGTCAGGTTTAATTCGCATTGTTTTCTCTCCCCTCTCCATCGCCCCGTTGCAAAATTGTCCTTTTTCGCCGCTTCGTTTATTACCTTAATAAGCAAAGCTTAAAATGTTTAAATAAGCAACAGTGAAAGAATATAAAACAACCAAGGGAGGAAATAAACCCCTGGTTGTCTGATATTCTGATAAAGAGAGAGAAAAAATCAAATATGGGTAACGATTTCTTTAATCAGTGGCGGACCTTTAAAAATAAAACCAGAATAAATCTGAACCAGCGACGCCCCGGCAGCCATCTTCTCGCGCGCGGCAATCACTGAGTCGATACCGCCAACGCCAATAACAGGCAACTGACCTTTTAATTCCTGAGACAGACGGCGGATAATTTCTGTACTTTTTAATTGCAGCGGACGACCACTTAAGCCACCCATTTGATCGCAATTTTTCATTCCCTGAACCAAAGAACGATCAAGTGTTGTATTGGTGGCAATAACACCATCAATATTATAGCGTACTAAACTATCGGCAACCTGGATCAGTTCTTCCTCAGAAAGATCCGGCGCGATCTTTACAGCGATCGGAACATATTTCTGGTGGATCTTTTGCAGATCGTTTTGTTTATTTTTAATCGCCGTAAGCAAATCATCCAGCGCGTCGCCATATTGTAATGAACGTAATCCCGGCGTATTTGGCGAGGAGATATTAATGGCAATATAACCGGCATAGGCATAGATTTTTTCCATACAAATCAGATAGTCATCTTTACCCTGCTCAACCGGCGTATCTTTATTTTTGCCGATATTAATTCCGAGCACCCCGTCATAATGGGCCTTTTTAACGTTCTCGACCAGGTTATCAACGCCGTGGTTATTAAAGCCCATACGGTTGATCAAACCTTCGGCATCGACCAGGCGGAACAGCCTTGGCTTATCGTTGCCGGGCTGTGGACGCGGGGTCACGGTACCGATCTCGATCGAGCCAAATCCCATCGCGCCCAGGGCATCAATACACTCCCCGTCCTTGTCCAGACCAGCAGCCAGACCAAGCGGATTTTTAAAGGTTAATCCCATACAGGTGACCGGTTTCGCCGGGACCTTCTGGCGGATCAACGCTTCTAGCGGCGTTCCCGTCACACGACGTAATTGCTGAAAAGTTAATTCATGAGCGCGCTCTGGATCGAGCTGGAAAAGGGCTTTACGAACGAAGGGGTAGTACATGAACTCTCCTGGATTCCCGGTGTGCAAACCGGGGGCGTATTATGGGTGATATCGAACAAAAAGGGAATTGACCTGCGGCAATAAAAAGCAAACGTTTTCCCTGGCAGCTTCTTTTTATGCAATTTTCAGCTTTTCAATTCCGCATAAATCATTTCGATTCCCGATTCCCCTCTGTCAGACTGCAAAAATTGTTATCAATGTTAAATAAAAGCGAACAATTGGTTATAAGGGGAGAATGCAATTATGCGCGTCATCACTTTGGCGGGAAGCCCACGCTTTCCCTCTCGATCCAGTGCTTTACTGGAATATGCCCGGGAAAAATTGAACGGTCAGGACGTTGAGGTGTACCACTGGAATCTGCACAACTTCGAGCCTGAAGATCTGCTGTATGCCCGTTTCGACAGCCCGGCATTGAAAACACTGGTCGCACAACTGAAAGAGGCGGACGGCCTGATCGTTGCCACGCCGGTTTATAAAGCCGCCTATTCCGGGGCGCTAAAAACGCTGCTCGATCTGCTCCCCGAACGGGCGCTGGAAGGTAAAGTCGTCCTGCCTCTGGCGACAGGCGGCACCGTTGCACATCTGCTCGCCGTCGATTACGCGTTGAAACCGGTGCTCAGCGCCCTGAAGGCCCAGGAGATTTTGCACGGCGTCTTTGCCGATGACTCCCAGGTGATCGACTATCAGCATAAGCCGCATTTCACGCCCAATTTACAGTTACGTCTTGATAAAGCGCTGGAAACGTTCTGGCACGCCCTGCATCGCCGCGACGTTAAGGTTCCTGCTTTTGATACTGTGCGAGGTGCGGCCCATGCGTAATCTTCTCAAAGCTCGTACGGCATGGCTGGCATTCGCCGGACTGCTGGCCTTTTGCGGACTGACACAGGCGGCGGAGCCCTCACCTGATGCCCTGCGTATAGGCTATCAGAAAGGCAGCATCAGCATGGTCCTGGCGAAAAGCCACCAGCTGCTGGAAACGCGTTATCCCGGAACCAAAATATCCTGGATTGAATTTCCCGCCGGACCGCAAATGCTGGAAGCCCTGAACGTCGGCAGTATTGATCTGGGCAGCACCGGCGATATTCCGCCCATTTTCGCCCAGGCCGCTGGCGCAGATTTAGTGTACGTCGGCGTCGAACCGGCGAAACCGAAAGCCGAAGTTATTCTGGTGCCGGAAAACAGCCCCATCAAAACGGTGGCGGAACTGAAAGGCCATAAAGTGGCGTTCCAGAAAGGATCCAGCTCGCACAACCTGCTGCTGCGCGCCCTGCAACAGGTCGGGCTGAAATTTACCGATATCCAGCCGACGTATCTTACCCCTGCCGATGCCCGAGCAGCGTTCCAGCAGGGTAACGTTGATGCATGGGCCATCTGGGATCCTTACTATTCCGCTGCATTATTGCAGGGCGGTGTGCGCGTACTGAAAGACGGCAGCGATCTGAAACAAACGGGATCGTTCTATCTCGCCGCGCGACCGTACGCTGAAAAGAACGGCGCGTTCATTCAGGGCGTGCTGGATACCTTCAGTCAGGCAGATGCGTTAACCCTCAGCCAGCGGCAGGAAAGCATTGCCCTGCTGGCGAAAACAATGGGACTGCCAGAGCCCGTGATTGCGTCATATCTTGATCATCGCCCGCCGACCCACATTTCACCGGTCAGTGACGCTGTGGCCGCGTTGCAACAACAAACCGCAGATCTGTTTTACGACAACCGCCTGGTACCGAAAAAAATCGATATCCGCCAACGCATCTGGCACCCCACTCAACAGGAAGGAAAATCATTATGAGTCTGAATATGTTCTGGTTTTTACCGACGCACGGTGACGGTCACTATCTGGGGACGGAGGAAGGCTCGCGTCCGGTGGATCACGGCTATTTACAGCAGATTGCGCAGGCGGCGGATCGTCTGGGATTCACCGGTGTGTTGATCCCCACCGGGCGATCCTGTGAAGACGCGTGGCTGGTCGCGGCATCAATGATCCCGGTAACTCAGCGACTCAAATTCCTGGTCGCATTGCGCCCGAGCGTCACTTCACCGACAGTCGCCGCACGGCAGGCCGCTACGCTTGACCGCCTCTCCAACGGTCGCGCGCTGTTTAACCTGGTCACCGGCAGCGATCCACAGGAACTGGCGGGCGACGGTGTGTTTCTCGATCACAGTGAACGTTACGAGGCCTCTTCGGAGTTCACCCAGGTCTGGCGTCGTTTATTGCAGGGTGAAACCGTCGACTTCAACGGTAAGCACATTCACGTTCGCGGAGCGAAACTGTTCTTCCCGCCCATCCAGCAGCCCTATCCCCCACTTTACTTCGGCGGCTCTTCAGATGTCGCCCAGGATCTGGCCGCTGAACAGGTCGATCTTTACCTCACCTGGGGCGAACCGCCTGAGCTGGTGAAAGAGAAGATAGCCCAGGTACGAGCCAAAGCGGCGGCGCGTGGGCGTAACATTCGTTTTGGCATTCGCCTGCACGTCATTGTCCGTGAAACCAACGAAGAAGCATGGCGAGCCGCGGACCGGCTGATCGCTCACCTTGATGACGACACGATCGCGAAGGCGCAAGCGGCGTTTGCCCGGACGGATTCTGTCGGTCAGCACCGAATGGCGGCGCTGCATAACGGCAAGCGCGACCAACTGGAGATCAGCCCGAATTTGTGGGCCGGTGTGGGTCTGGTGCGCGGTGGCGCCGGGACCGCGCTGGTCGGCGACGGACCGACGGTGGCGGCGCGCATCAACGAGTATGCCGCGCTGGGCATCGACAGCTTTGTCCTTTCCGGCTACCCACATCTGGAAGAGGCGTACCGGGTCGGCGAACTGTTGTTCCCGCATCTGGACGTCGCGATCCCGGAAGTCCCACAACCGCAACGCCAGCATCAGCAGGGTGAAGCGGTGGCGAATGAATTTATCCCGCGCAAGGTTGCGCAAAGCTGAGGAGAACCGTGATGGCAACGCCAACGAAAAAGTGGTTGTTACGCGTTGCCCCCTGGTTTTTACCGGTGGGCATCGTCGCCGTCTGGCAACTGGCCTCCTCCATGGGCTGGCTCTCCGGGCGTATTTTACCCTCACCGGAAGGGGTGATCATCGCCTTCTGGACGCTCTCCGCCAGCGGCGAACTCTGGCAGCATCTGGCCATCAGCTCATGGCGTGCGCTGATCGGCTTTTCGATCGGCGGTTCGATTGGCCTGACGCTGGGGCTGATCAGCGGCTTATCGCGCTGGGGGGAACGCCTTCTGGACACCTCCATTCAGATGCTGCGCAACGTTCCACATCTGGCACTCATCCCGTTAGTGATTTTGTGGTTTGGCATTGATGAAACCGCGAAGATTTTTCTGGTCGCGCTGGGGACGCTCTTTCCAATTTACATCAATACCTGGCACGGGATCCGCAACATCGATCGCGGCCTGGTGGAGATGGCGCGTAGCTACGGATTATCCGGCTTTTCGCTGTTTATCCATGTGATCCTGCCCGGCGCCCTGCCCTCGATCATGGTCGGCGTCCGCTTTGCGCTGGGGCTGATGTGGCTGACGCTGATCGTCGCGGAGACCATTTCAGCCAATTCAGGAATCGGTTATCTGGCGATGAACGCTCGCGAATTCCTGCAAACGGATATCGTGGTTGTCGCCATTATTCTCTACGCCCTGCTCGGTAAACTGGCCGATGTCAGCGCTCAACTGCTGGAACGCGTCTGGTTGCGCTGGAACCCGGCTTATCATGTGAAGGAGGCCACCGTATGAATACCGCCCGTCTGAACCAGGGTACACCGCTCCTGCTGAATGCGGTAACGAAAAAGTACGCGGGTAACATCGTACTGAATCAGCTTGATCTCCATATCCCGGCAGGCCAGTTTGTCGCCATCGTCGGGCGCAGCGGTGGGGGAAAAAGCACCCTGCTACGCCTGCTGGCGGGGCTGGAATCGCCAAACGCCGGTGAACTGCTGGCGGGAACCACGCCGCTTCGCGATAGTCAGGACGACACCCGCATGATGTTTCAGGATGCCCGACTTTTGCCGTGGAAATCGGTGATCGACAACGTGGGACTGGGTCTGAAGGGCCACTGGCGGGACGCTGCGCGTCAGGCGCTGGCGGCGGTTGGGCTGGAAGAGCGGGCGAGCGAATGGCCAGCAGCGCTTTCCGGCGGACAAAAACAGCGTGTTGCCCTTGCGCGGGCGCTAATCCACCGGCCGGGCCTGCTGTTGCTTGACGAACCGCTTGGCGCGCTGGATGCGTTAACACGTCTGGAGATGCAAGATCTCATTGTTTCGCTGTGGCAGGAGCATGGTTTTACCGTGCTGCTGGTGACACATGACGTCAGCGAAGCCGTGGCGATGGCCGATCGGGTGTTGCTGATTGAGGATGGTAAGATTGGACTGGATTTGACGGTCGACATTGCACGCCCCCGCCGCCTGGGATCGGTGCGTTTAGCGGAGCTGGAGGCCAACGTATTGAGTCGGGTGATGCAGCGTGGGGTAACGGAACAGCCGATCCGTCGGCATGGATAAGTATTCAGGACGTTGTAGGCCCGGTAAGCATGAGCGCCACCGGGCATTTTGCCGGATAGCGGCGTTACCGCCTTATCCGGCCTACAAAAACGACAGGTCAACGTCTCAGGCTAACGCTTTGGTTACCTTCTCGTACAGATCGCCGGAAAGATTCTCCAGCCCTTTCAATTGTTCCAGCGCGGCACGCATTTTTTGCTGACGCTTCGCATCGTAACGTTTCAGACGGATCAAAGGTTCGATCAGACGTGACGCCACCTGCGGGTTACGGCTGTTAAGCTCGGTCAACATCTCAACCAGGAACTGATATCCGCTGCCATCTTCCGCATGGAACGCCGCCGGGTTACTGCCGGCAAACGCACCAATCAGCGAACGAATACGGTTCGGGTTGCTCAGGCTGAACGAACGATGTTTCAACAGACCACGTACCGTATCCAGCACGTTATCCGCCGGGCTGGTAGCCTGCAGGATAAACCATTTGTCCATCACCAGACCGTCCTGATGCCAATTGTCGTCATACTCCTGCATCAGCGCATCACGGCACGGCAGTTGCGCCGCTACGGCCGCAGACAGCGCCGCCAGCGCATCGGTCATGTTGTTAGCTTCACGATACTGCTTACTTACCAGCGTGTCCGCCAGCGTCGTTTCACCAAAGGCCAGGAAGCGCAGGCAGGCGTTACGCAGCGTACGTTTACCGATGTCCGCATGCTCAACACGATACTCCTCCAGCCGGTTGGCGTTGTAGATCGCCAGGAACTCATCCGCCAGTTCGGTCGCCAGCGTACGCGTTAACGCTTCGCGAACTTCAGCGATCGCCAGCGGATCGATGATATCAAACAGCTCAGCAATTTCGTTTGCCGAAGGTAACGTCAGGATCTCCGCCGCCAGCGCCGGATCGATCTTCTCATCCAGCAGCACCGCGCGGAACGCGTCAGCCACATGGACAGGCAGCGACAGCGGCTGGCCCTGCTGATGGCGGTTTACGTTGAGCTTGATGTAGGTCGCCAGTAGGCTTTGCGCCGCATCCCAGCGGGAGAAGTCATTGCGCGCATGACGCATCAGGAACGTCAGTTGCTGATCGCTCCACTTATACTCCAGTTTCACCGGGGCTGAAAACTCGCACAACAGCGCCGGTACCGGCTGGAAGTAAACGTTATCAAAGACAAACGTCTGCTCCGCCTGGGTGAAATTCAGTACCGAATTCACCGGGTGACCGCCTTTCTGCAGCGGGATCACTTTACCTTCGTTGTCATACAGTTCGATGGCAAACGGAATATGCAGCGGCAGTTTTTCCGCCTGATCCGGTGTTGGCGGCGTGCGCTGGCTGAGAGTCAGCGTGTATTGTTCGGTTTCCGGGTTGTAGTCATCTTTAACGGTGACAATTGGCGTGCCGGACTGGCTGTACCAGCGGCGGAAGTGGGAAAGATCAACGTTGGAGGCATCTTCCATGGCCTGAACGAAGTCATCGCAGGTCGCCGCGCTGCCGTCGTGACGTTCAAAGTACAGTTGCATCCCTTTCTGGAAATTTGCCTCACCCAGCAGGGTGTGGATCATGCGAATCACTTCTGCGCCCTTTTCATACACGGTCAGGGTGTAGAAGTTGTTCATTTCAATGACCATGTCCGGGCGGATCGGATGCGCCATCGGACTGGCATCTTCTGCAAACTGCAGGCCGCGCATGGTGCGCACGTTGCTGATCCGGTTAACGGCACGGGAACCGAGATCCGAACTGAACTCCTGATCGCGGAAAACGGTCAAGCCCTCTTTCAGGCTCAACTGGAACCAGTCGCGGCAGGTAACGCGGTTACCGGTCCAGTTGTGGAAATATTCATGGCCGATCACGCGCTCAATATCGAGATAGTCTTTGTCGGTGGCGGTATCGGCACGCGCCAGCACATATTTGGAGTTAAAGATATTAAGCCCTTTATTCTCCATCGCGCCCATATTAAAGAAGTCGACAGCGACGATCATATAGATGTCGAGATCATACTCCAGGCCGAAGCGCTCTTCGTCCCACTTCATTGAGTTCTGTAACGAGGTCATCGCCCAAGGCGCACGGTCGAGATTGCCGCGATCCACGTACAGCTCCAGCGCGACTTCGCGCCCGGAACGGGTCGTAAAGGTGTCGCGCAGCACGTCGAAATCACCGGCAACCAGTGCAAACAGATAGCACGGTTTCGGGAACGGATCCTGCCACTGAACCCAGTGACGACCGTTTTCCAGTTCCCCCTCGCCGGTGCGGTTACCGTTGGAGAGCAGGAACGGATATTGACTCTTATCGGCAATAATTTTGGTGGTAAAACGCGCCAGCACGTCAGGGCGGTCGAGATACCAGGTAATATGGCGGAAGCCTTCCGCTTCGCACTGAGTGCAGAGGGCATCGCCAGATTGATACAGGCCTTCCAGCGCGGTATTCCGGGCCGGGCTGATTTCATTCACAATACGCAGCGTAAAACGCTCGGGCAGATTGCTGATCACCAGCGCACCCGCTTCTTCTTTATAAGCGGTCCACGGTTCATCGTTGACGTGGAGAGAGACCAGCGTCAGATCTTCTCCATCCAGTTTCAGCGGGGCATCCGATGCGCCATGACGAACAGCCTGGCTCACTGCCGTGACCACGGTTTTTTCAGCATCCAGGTCAAAGGTCAAGTCAATATCAGTAATCTGGTAATCCGGCGCACGGTAGTCGTGGCGGTATTTGGCTTGTGGCTGTTGTGTCATAAAAAAACCTTTAGCATCTTTTGAAGAGTCTCGACTCCAGTCTATTCCTGTTGCGGAAATCGCGCTACGCAGAATGTTTATCTTTTCAGGCACAAACACTCTTTTCGCTACATTTTTATAACACGAGGCACGAAATGCACTCGACCCTAACGTCAGCTTATGGTGTGATCAGGGTTCAATAAATCGCTAAACAAGGTATACTCCAGCGGTTTTCTTAGTTGTTTATTGTACTAAACGCTCCCGTGAGAGGATGCTACTGCGCACCTATGACACAATTCGCTTCTCCTGTTCTGCACTCGTTGCTGGATACAGATGCTTATAAGTTGCATATGCAGCAAGCCGTATTTCACCACTACTATGATGTGCAAGTAGCGGCTGAATTTCGTTGCCGAGGCGACGACCTGCTGGGTATTTATGCCGACACCATTCGCGAGCAGGTTAATGCTATGCAGCATCTGCGCCTGCAGGATGAAGAGTACCAGTGGCTCTCCGGCCTGCCCTTCTTCAAAGCGGATTACCTCAACTGGCTGCGCGATTTTCGCTATAACCCGCAACAGGTATCCATCAGCAACGACAACGGGAAGCTGAATATCCGCTTAACTGGCCCATGGCGTGAAGTCATCATGTGGGAAGTCCCACTGCTGGCGGTGATCAGTGAGCTGGTCCATCGGTATCGCTCACCAGAAGTGGGTGTCGCGCAGGCCCTCGATACGCTGGAGACGAAACTAGTCGATTTCTCTGCTTTAACGTCAAGTCTCGATATGTCCCGCTTCCACCTGATGGATTTCGGCACTCGTCGCCGTTTTTCCCGTGAAGTGCAACAGGCTATCGTTAAGCGTTTACAGCAGGAGTCGTGGTTTGTTGGCACCAGTAACTACGATCTGGCGCGTCGTTTGTCGCTAACCCCGATGGGCACACAGGCGCACGAGTGGTTCCAGGCGCATCAACAGATAAGCCCTGAACTGGCAACCAGTCAACGCGCCGCTCTCGCCGCATGGCTGAATGAATATCCGGATCAGCTAGGTATTGCGCTGACCGACTGCATCACAATGGATGCGTTCTTACGCGATTTTGGCAGCGAATTTGCCACCCGTTACCAGGGACTGCGCCATGACTCTGGCGATCCGGTTGAATGGGGTGAAAAAGCTATCGCTCACTATGAAAAGTTAGGTATCGACCCGCACAGCAAAACGCTGGTCTTTTCCGACAATCTGGATCTGAATAAAGCCGTCGATCTTTACCGGCATTTCTCATCCCGCGTGCAGTTGAGTTTTGGTATTGGCACGCGTCTGACGTGCGATATTCCGCAGGTTAAGCCGCTTAACATCGTGATAAAACTGGTGGAGTGCAACGGTAAACCGGTTGCCAAACTGTCTGATAGTCCGGGCAAAACCATTTGCCACGACAAAGCTTTTGTTCGCGCATTGCGCAAAGCGTTTGATTTACCGCATATCAAAAAAGCCAGTTAATCCTGCCAGGGAGCCGCTTCGGCTCCCTTTTAGCATTTATTTCTGAATTCTTTTCTTTTCCTGTTAATTCTACTTGTCTGATTGCAGATGCCAGGTAACATAGGAAATCCCCATTCCGGGGAACATGTGTTTATATATCGGACTATTAACAGAGAGAATATTATGAGCGTTGTGCCTGTAGCCGACGTACTCCAGGGCCGCGTAGCCGTTGACAGCGAAGTCACCGTGCGCGGATGGGTACGTACCCGCCGAGATTCAAAAGCTGGCATCTCCTTCCTCGCCGTTTATGACGGTTCCTGCTTTGATCCTGTACAGGCCGTCATTAATAATTCTCTGCCCAATTACAATGAAGAAGTGCTGCGTCTGACCACCGGCTGCTCCGTTATCGTCACCGGCAAGGTTGTGGCCTCTCCGGGACAAGGACAGAGTTTTGAGATCCAGGCCTCTGAGGTTGAAGTTAGCGGTTGGGTTGAAGATCCAGACACCTACCCGATGGCGGCGAAACGTCACAGCATCGAGTACCTGCGTGAAGTTGCGCACCTGCGTCCGCGTACCAACATGATTGGTGCCGTTGCACGTGTTCGCCACACGCTGGCCCAGGCGCTGCACCGTTTCTTTGATGAGCAGGGCTTCTTCTGGGTTTCCACTCCGCTGATCACCGCATCCGATACCGAAGGTGCTGGTGAGATGTTCCGCGTGTCGACGCTGGATCTGGAAAACCTGCCGCGTGACGATCAGGGCAAAGTGGATTTCGACAAAGACTTCTTTGGTAAAGAGTCCTTCCTGACCGTATCCGGCCAGTTGAACGGTGAAACTTACGCCTGTGCGCTGTCGAAAATCTATACCTTCGGCCCGACTTTCCGTGCGGAAAATTCCAACACCAGCCGTCACCTGGCGGAGTTCTGGATGCTGGAGCCGGAAGTGGCGTTTGCCAACCTGAGCGATATCGCCGGCCTGGCGGAAGGCATGCTGAAATATGCCTTCAAAGCCGTACTGACCGAGCGTGCTGACGACATGAAGTTCTTTGCCGAGCGCGTAGATAAAGAGGCGATTAGCCGTCTGGAACGTTTCATTGAAGCGGATTTCGCCCAGGTAGATTACACCGATGCAATCGTTATTCTGGAAGAGTGCATTAAGAAAGGCAGAAAGTTTGAGAACCCGGTTTACTGGGGTGTCGATCTCTCCTCCGAGCACGAACGTTATCTGGCAGAAGAACACTTTAAGGCACCAGTGGTAGTGAAAAACTATCCGAAAGATATTAAAGCGTTCTATATGCGCCTGAACGAAGATGGAAAAACCGTTGCCGCGATGGACGTTCTGGCGCCGGGTATCGGTGAAATCATCGGTGGTTCTCAGCGTGAAGAGCGTCTGGATGTGCTGGATGCGCGCATGCTTGAAATGGGTCTCAATAAAGAAGATTACTGGTGGTATCGCGATCTGCGCCGCTACGGTACCGTGCCGCACTCCGGCTTCGGTCTCGGCTTTGAGCGCCTGATCGCCTACGTCACCGGCGTACAGAACGTTCGTGACGTGATTGCCTTCCCGCGTACACCGCGTAATGCGACGTTCTAAGATCGTTCACAAAAAGGCCAGCGTTGCTGGCTTTTTTATTGCCTGAAATGTCAGTTTTTGCGAGTAATAAGTAAGCAATTCTAAGATCAACCCCGATATCCCCCACTCCTGTTACCTGATATTACGTTGTAATATTTCTGAACAAAAAATAAACCGTAGTATTCTTGCGGATTAGTATTTACTCATCCATTAGCACGTTTTTTAAACAATCCAACAGCATTCCAGACGTCCAGATAATGCCATAAGCAAAACTGGAAATGTCTATTTTCTGTACATTGTTTTTCTTTTATTCAAATTAAAGATAAGAAAATCATATAAATAGATATAAGTGGTGTGTTCTGGCGCTGAAATCGTTTCGAAATTTGATATCGTTCACAAAGTTCCAAAAATGAAATAATTAGTTACACATTTTTTCTTTCTGAAACTAATTCTTTATCTTTGTAGCACTTTCACGGTAGCGAAACGTTAGTTTGAATGGAAAGATGCCTGTCAGACACATAAAGACACCAAACTCTCATCAATAGTTCCGTAAATTTTTATTGACGTAATTTATTGACGGCAGTGGCAGGTGTCATAAAAAAACCATGAGGGTAATAAATAATGATGAAGCGCAATATTCTGGCAGTGGTTATCCCTGCCCTGCTGGTAGCCGGTGCAGCTAACGCTGCAGAAATCTACAACAAAGACGGCAACAAACTGGACCTGTACGGTAAAGCGGTAGGTCTGCACTATTTTTCTGATAACAAAGGCAACGACGGCGACCAGACTTATGCTCGTCTTGGTTTCAAAGGGGAAACTCAGATCAATGACCAACTGACCGGTTACGGCCAGTGGGAATATAACTTCGCCGGTAACAACTCTGAAGGCGGTTCTGACGCACAGAACAACAACAAAACCCGTCTGGCGTTCGCCGGTCTGAAATTCGGCGACGCGGGCTCCTTCGACTATGGTCGTAACTACGGTATCGTTTACGATGCACTGGGTTACACCGATATGCTGCCAGAATTCGGCGGTGATACTGCATACAGCGATAACTTCTTCGTTGGCCGTGTTGGTGGCGTAGCAACTTACCGTAACGCTAACTTCTTCGGTCTGGTTGATGGCCTGAACTTCGGTGTTCAGTACCTGGGCAAAAACGAGCGCGCAAGCAGCTACGAAGTTGACGCTACCGATCCGACCAGCACCAACTTCAGCGATGTTCGTCGTTCTAATGGTGACGGCGTTGGCGGCTCCATCAGCTATGAGTTCGAAGGCTTCGCTGTTGTAGGTGCTTACGGTGCAGCTGACCGTACTAATGCACAGCAAGATCCGGCACTGCGTGGCAGTGGCGAAAAAGCTGAGCAGTGGGCGACCGGTCTGAAATATGACGCGAACAACATCTACCTGGCGACCAACTACGGTGAAACCCGTAACGCTACTCCGATCAGCGGTGGTTTCGCCAACAAAACTCAGGACTTCTTCGTGGTCGCTCAGTACCAGTTCGATTTCGGCCTGCGTCCGTCCATCTCCTACAACAAATCTAAAGCGAAAGACGTAGAAGGTGTCGGTAGCGAAGATCTGGTGAACTACATTGAAGTGGGTGCCACCTACTACTTCAACAAAAACATGTCCACCTATGTTGACTACCAGATCAACCAGATTGATTCTGACAACAAACTGGGCGTGAACTCTGACGACACCGTTGCTCTGGGTATCGTATACCAGTTCTAATAGCAGACCCCTTTGCTAAATGCCTAAAAAACAGGACTTCGGTCCTGTTTTTTTATGCCTGTCAGCAAAATCTTGCGACTTCAAAAAACCTTCAGGCTTTTCATCACTAACGGTTGGCATTTTGTAAATCTACCGTTAACCTGATAACGGATTTCCCTTCTGTAACCACAATGGAACCTCGTCATGTTTGAGAACATTACTGCCGCCCCTGCCGACCCCATTCTGGGTCTGGCCGATCTGTTTCGTGCTGATGACCGTCCTTCGAAAATTAACCTTGGGATCGGTGTCTATAAAGATGAAACTGGCAAAACGCCAGTGCTGACCAGCGTTAAAAAAGCCGAGCAATACTTACTCGAAAATGAAACAACAAAAAACTACCTCGGCATTGACGGTATTCCGGAATTTGGCCGTTGCACGCAGGAGCTGCTGTTCGGCAAAGGTAGTCATCTTATCAATGACAAACGCGCACGCACGGCGCAAACGCCGGGCGGCACCGGCGCGCTACGCGTTGCTGCCGACTTCCTGGCAAAAAATACGGCAGTAAAACGCGTCTGGGTGAGCAACCCAAGCTGGCCGAACCATAAGAGCGTGTTTAACTCCGCCGGGCTGGAAGTACGCGAGTACGCTTATTACGACGCAGAAAACCATTCACTCGACTTCGATGCGCTGCGAAACAGCCTGAGCGAAGCACAGGCGGGCGATGTGGTGCTATTCCACGGTTGCTGCCATAACCCAACCGGTATCGATCCTACGCTTGAGCAGTGGCAAACCCTGGCACAGCTTTCCGTCGAGAAAGGCTGGTTGCCGCTGTTTGACTTCGCGTATCAGGGCTTCGCCCGTGGTCTGGAAGAAGACGCGGAAGGACTGCGCGCGTTCGCCGCGCTGCACAAAGAGCTGATTGTCGCGAGCTCCTACTCCAAGAACTTTGGCCTGTACAACGAACGTGTGGGTGCCTGTACGTTGGTTGCGGCAGATGCGGAAACCGTTGACCGCGCCTTCAGCCAGATGAAATCCGCCATTCGTGCGAACTACTCTAACCCGCCAGCCCACGGCGCATCAGTGGTTGCCACAATTCTCAGCAACGATGCGCTGCGCGCAATCTGGGAACAGGAACTGACCGACATGCGCCAGCGCATTCAGCGTATGCGTCTGCTGTTTGTGAACACCCTGCAAGAGAAAGGGGCTGAACGCGATTTCAGCTTCATCATCAAACAAAACGGCATGTTCTCATTCAGCGGCCTGACCAAAGAGCAGGTTCTGCGTCTGCGTGAAGAGTTTGGCGTTTATGCGGTGGCTTCTGGTCGCGTCAACGTTGCCGGAATGACGCCGGATAACATGGCGCCGCTGTGCGAAGCCATTGTTGCCGTGCTGTAAGACGTGCGATAAAAGCAAAGCCCGCGATAAGCGGGCTTTTTAACGGGAATTACCAGACAGGCATTTCATCCTGCAGGAACGGATTGTGCAACCGTTCATAGCCCAGCGTCGACAGCGGGCCATGACCCGGAATAAACGTCACGTCATCGCCTAACGGCAACAGCTTACGTTTGATCGAGTCAATCAACTGGCTGTGATCGCCGCGCGGGAAATCACTGCGCCCGACTCCACCTTTAAAAATCACGTCGCCTGAGATAAGAAGTTGCGACTGCTCATCAAAGAAAACAACGTGTCCAGGCGTATGGCCCGGGCAATGCAACACCTGTAAAGTCACATTCCCTACGCTGACACGATCTCCTTCGTTAAGCCAACGGTCGGGCGTCAGTGGCTGACATTCGCCGAGGCCAAACATGCGACTCTGTGCAGGCAAACCCTGCAGCCAGAACTCATCTTCTTTTTCCGGACCGATAACCGGTACTCCGTAGTGTTGCGCCAGTTCCGCCGCGGCACCCACATGATCGAGGTGTCCGTGAGTGAGCAGGATCTGCGTCAACGTGATGCCGCTGGCATCCACTTCCTGTTTGATTTTTTCAGCATCGCCGCCGGGATCGACAAGCGCTGCCAGACGCGTTTGCTCACACCAGATCAAAGAACAGTTCTGGGAGAACGCGGTGACCGGAATAATACGATAGTTCATACTGCTCCTGTTTCGTTAATCACCAGTGCCGCGCCGGCCCGGTGTCAATATGCACAAAGTTACTGCGTGGGTAGTATCCTACACCACCTGCGCGCATAGATAACGCGGCTTTGCGAATATTACTTAACGAAATGCCTTCAATATGAAAATCCATGGCCTGGCCTTTGGTGTGATAGCTTTGTTTCGCAACCCCACGGCTGTGCGCACGCAATTCATTGTTGGTATCCAGTGAACGATAACCGGAAATCAGTTGAACGGGCTTACGTGTTCCCAACAGCCCTTGCAGGCGGAAAAGCTGATCGAAGAGTCTGGGATCGATGGACTTCACCTTATTCGCGCGATAGTCACGGAAAAAATGGTTAAGTTTGGCTAATTCATCCTGAATATAAGCTCTGCCATCAAAAAATTCCGCTTTAATTGACTCTCCGGTGTTGAGGTTGCTCAGAGTCAAAATACGCGGACGCGGGGTAGAGAGTGTGGCAAACGCAGGCACAGGCAAGATGGCAGCTCCGAGGGCAGCGCCACCTAACGCCAGCAGTTTGCGGCGATTAGCGTCAAATTTGTCCATGGTTTAAGGTCTACAGGTCAATGTTATCGTCTATATGCTTTAGCGCACGATAGGCACCTTAACTGGCATCAAAGCCGCCGTCAAGTTGGCCCAACCCCAGCAATGACGGGGCTTCTGGGCCGATGCCCCTGTCACTGCCAATTATTACGACAACAGATTAACCAGAACTTCTTCATTTACCTGATTAATTGTTCTGCTTTTGCCACAATTTGTGCGCTGGATCGCGCTGTCAGATCATAATTGTAAATATCTGTACGATACTGGGTACGCCCGTCCGCGCCAACAAACGCCGTCAGGTAATACAGATTGACCGGGATAGTCTGACGAATATTGACGTAGCGCGTGTCGCCCTGCTTCAGCGCATCGGAAATTCGCGTATCGTTCCAGCCCGCATCCTGTAACAGCATGTTTGCCAGTTCAGAAGCCTTGTTCACACGCACGCAACCGGAACTAAGCGCCCGGGAATCCTTCTGGAACAAATTATGGTTAGGCGTGTCGTGCAGATAAATTGCATCGGAACTTGGCATATTGAACTTGTAGCGGCCCAACGAGTTACGCGCTCCCGGCGCCTGCTGGAAACGGAACGGTAAATTTGACGGCGTGATGGTTGACCAGTCAACCTGCCACGGATCAATCGCTTCTCTGCTGTTCCAGCCCCGCATCACGGTATAGCCGTGACGTTCAAGGTAGCCAGGATCGTTCCACAGCTTGGGCAGAATATCCTTACGCGCCAGCGTCGGCGGGACGTTCCATGGCGGATTGACCACCACGTTATTCAGCGCGCTGCTCATCATCGGCGTTTTACGATCGGGACGACCGACAATCACCCTGGACGCCAGCACCTGATTACCATTCTGATAATAAACCAGCGAATACGCCGGAATATTCACCATAATACCCGTCGACAGTTCAGATGGAAGCAAACGCAGACGCTGGATATTGAGCGCCAGTACCCCTGCACGCTGCGCGGGGGTCACGTTCAGCCAGTCGCGGGTAGCCGGGCCAATAGCGCCATCTGCGCCCAACCCTTGCCACGTCTGGAAGCGTTTTACCGCTTCAACCAGCTCTTTATCATACACAGCACGGACAGCCGGTGCTGGCTTACTGCGCGGCGCAGTCTGTTTTGCCGTGTCAGCGCTCGGGGTTTCAACGGCAACGGCTGACGGGCTGACCACCGCTTCTGACGGGGTCTCATCTCCCGGCAGCGCAATTTTCGGTCCGCCTTCCAGCATCCCGGTACGTTGCAGTATTTCCCGCAGCGCAGGCACGTCGTTGCTCCACTGACCCGGTCGTAGCGTTGCTTTGCCGGTCAGTTGCGGCCATGGACGTGAATCGCCCACCAGCGCTAATAGCGACGCGTGCATTGACGCATACTGCGGGTGCTGAGGTGCCAGCCCGGCAATAAACGTCGGAAGTTGTCCATTATCCAGCGCAACCTGCCACTGATTGATGACCGACAGCGGTGGCGTCGCCAGTGCATACGGTTTACTGCTGTACAGCCAGCGGTTGCCTTTGACCGGAATATTGGCGATCAGATGGAGATACCCCATCATCGCATCAGACAACACCAGATCGCGCGCGATGCCGTTAACGGCAGGATCGGTCAGTAACGCCACCCAGGTGGTGAACTGAGGCTGGAAGCCCGCAATAGCGACCTCTGCCAGCTGTTGCTGGAACGCTTTGACGGCTTCGCGATTTTCCCACATGGGTTTCATATCGCGCGCCGCATAAAGCAGTTCAAGCTGATTCATATAGACAGGCGTATAGCCTGAAGGAAGTTGCGACTGAAGCTCAGCTCGCGCCTTTTCCGCCGCCCCCTCAGGGAGTGGCTGCAGACCCGCCATCACCGCCGTTGCGCCAGATTGCGCCTGCGGCTGAGCGAGACTCTGTTCACTGACAACGACAGGGCTGTCGCCAGGTATCACTTCAGGCTCATCAGCCTGAACACTGGACAGTGGAGCGAATACTACGGCCAGGCATAAACTTATTGCCGAGAACCGACGACCACCAATTTTATTAAGCAACATCCCTTGCCCTCTGGTTACATTACGACATGCTCACATCTACCGGAGCTTTCCTACATTATAGAAAGGCTGATATGCGATTGCCTAACCTAATGTAAAGAAGTTTAAAGAAAATGCACCTGAAATCCATAGTTTAAGAAATGAAAAAGACGGCTTTTCAGCCGTCTTTAAGGTTTTAGCTGGCCTCTGACGGGGCATCAGCCTCGCCGGGGAGAGGATCCGGTAACTGCGGCGCAAACCCGCGCAGACCAACCACATGAACGTGTTCCGTATTCTGGAAGACTTTACGCACCAGCTTATAGGTGGTGCCCTTCTCCGGACTGATGTTTTCCGGCGCCGCGATGATGAGCTGCATCTGCAGACGCTCACACAGCTCAAACAACGTCGCGATGGAGCGCGCATCCAGACGGGCGGCTTCATCGAGGAACAGCAGACGGCACGGGGAGATATCTTTCCCGCGCAGACGGCGCGCTTCATCTTCCCAGCTTTGAACCACCATCACCAGGATCGACATCCCGGTCCCGATCGCTTCACCGGTCGATAGCGCACCGGACTCTGCACGCAGCCAGCCGTCAGAACCACGGTTAACTTCCACTTCCATTTCGAGATAGTTACGGTAATCCAGTAACTCCTCGCCAATGGTTTGCGGCGTACGCTGTCCCATGTCGATTTGCGGGTTCAGGCGTTGATAAAGCTTCGCCAGCGCTTCTGAGAAGGTCAGGCGGTTGCTGTTGAACAGATCCTGATGCTGCTCATGCTGTTCAGACAGCACTTCCAGCAGCGTGGCATGGGTTTCACGCACATTCACGTTCAGACGCACGCTGTGAACCTGACCGAACGACACGCTTTGCAGCCCCTGGTTGAGCTGACGAATACGGTTCTGCTCACGCTGGATGGTCTTGCGAATAATGTTCGCCACGCTACGTGAGCTGATCGCCAGTTTCTGTTCACGGGAGGTCAGCTCTTCGGTCAGGCGGCCCAGCTCGATTTCCATCTGTTCGATGGCTTCCACTGGATCGTCGGTACGAATGATATCCTGACGGATACGCTCGCGCAGATGCTGATACACTGCGACAAAGAACTGGATCTTACGTTCCGGACGTTTCGGATCTTCCGACAGACGCAGGACATCACGCAGATGTTCGTTATCAGCGACCGCCAGACGCAGCGCACCCAGCGCCTTATCCGACATGGAGCGCAGATCATCACCGGAAAGATAGGCCAGCTCGCGACGATGCAAACGACGCTCGACGCCGCTGTCTTTCACCAGTCGCATCACGGCGCACCAGCCTGCTTTCGCGGTTACCACCTGCTCACGCATTTCGTGGTAATCGCGTTCCAGTTTGCGCAGTTTGCGGGTCAGGTTATCCATCTCCGCTTCACAGAAGGTAAGCGCTTTTTCGAGCTGGTTACGTCGCGCACGGTTGTTGCTGAGCTGCGAATGCAGTTCATCGCGACGAATGCGCGCACGCTCTTCCGCTCCGCTGTCGGCACGCACGCCAATATCCTGCAATTCACGCTGCAAATCGTTAAGCAGCTCTTTCTTGGTATCGTAAGAGCTTTTCAGCGAAGCCAGAACCTGATTGTACTGACTCAGTTGCGCCGCATGACCACGCAGGGCTTCACGGGCACGGGTACGTTCAGCTTCCGCATGTTCCAGGCGCTCACGCAGTTTTTCGTTCAGATCGCTGTTGCCGCTGAGCATTTCCGCTGAGTCGGAATAGCCGAAGTGTGCACGACGCTGGACCACTTCGGTCAGCGCAAACGCCTGCTGACGCGCATCGCGCTGCGTCTGCTGGGAGTACGCGTAATCTTCTTTCAGTTGTTCAAACTGTTCCGGGTCGCTCTGCAACACCGACACCATCGGTTCCAGTTTCGCCAGTTGGTTGCCGTGCTGCTGTACAAAGCGCGCGGCTTCTTGCGCTTCATCCAGACGCTCGCGGATCTCTTCGACGCGATCCGCCAGACTATCGTCAGCCAGCAAATTCAGACGCGGCAGCAGGCGGTTAAGCGCGGCAACGCCCTCTTTCGCCTGTTCGTACTGCAGACGCTGCTGCTGGTTGTCGTTTTCGTGGGCGGTCAACGCACGTTCCAGCTCAACGCGACGGCTGTTGAGCTGGCGAATTTCGGCTTCCGGATCGGATTCAAAAGCCACCGAAAGATGGCTGCCAATGAAGCGGCTGAACGCCTGATGCAGACGCTGCGTTTTCTGAACGTCAAAAGAGAGCGTGGCAAAACGCTCGGATAATCCTTCACGCTCGGCATGCAGCGTTTCGATACGGTTTTCTCGCGCCGCACGGCCAAACAGCGGTACGGACGGGAAGCGCGAGTAGCGCCACTGGCGATCGGCAATCTTCACCACCACCGCTTTTTCCAGTTCGTCGACGCTGAAGACGCTGTCATCAAATGACTGCGGATCCCCTTCGATCAGATACAAATCTTCCGGGCAATCCGTCAACCCTTCCAGTTGTTCAGCGATCAGCGACAGATCCGGCACCACAATGGCGTGACGCGACGGACCATACAACGCGGAGAAGTACGGCGCATCTTCAAGACTGACGTCGTCATAGATTTCTGACAGCAGCACGCCGCCAAAGCGTTCCGCCAGCGCGTTCAGACGCTGATCTTCCGAGCCACCAGGCTGGCTTAAGCGTTCGATCTCTTCATCGACGGCATTCTTGCGCGCGCCGACTTCGTCGCGTTCCACAATCGCTTCACGCTCTCGCTCGAGCAATTGCTGCAGATATTCGGTCACTTCCTGGCTGGACGTAAACTCTTCACCGCACTGTTCACTCAACTGACTCAGGCTGTTTTGCGCCGCCAGCCAGACGGGGGCACGCTGCATGAGATGCTGAATGCGCGACTGTAGCTGTTCCTGCTCCTGACGCAGCGCCATACGCTGTTCATGCGCGCTGGAAACGTTGTCAGACAGCGAGGCGATACGCGCTTCCAGCTCCTGATGCAGGGCTTCCAGTTCGTCAATGTCGAAATTTTTCCCCTGACGTTTGCAGAATTCCACCAACAGACGTTCGGCTTCCTGCTGCTCGCGCAGACGCTGTTCCAGTTCGCTCAGTCGCATACGCAGCGACTGCGCCTGTTCCGCCAGGTGACGCTGGTCAACGCCTTCGCGCAGCAGTTCGCGCGCCACGTCCCAAGCTTCATTACGCGCCAGCGGGCCATTGATCGCCACCACCAGCTGATACGCCTGCTCGAACTGACTGTGCGCGGTTTGCGCCACGCTCATTTTCTGTTCCAGCGAGAGCATTTTTTCGGTGGCTTCCTGCTCTTTCGCCTGGAAGGTTTCCAGCCACTCGGCGGCGCTATCGGCCGTCAGATCCGGCAGATGGCACACCGCTCTGGCGCGTTCCAGCGCCGAGATCGCCTGGTTGTACTGGATGGCGCGGGTCTGTTGAACGTCCAGCGCCTGCTGGTAATCCGCCAGTTGGCTTTTCAGCTCATCCACTTCCAGCTCGGCAGCTTCGGCGCGCGCTTCGTTCTCTTCCTGACGATCGGCGGCTTCTGCGACCACTTCATTTTGTTCTTCGAGACGGATCTGCAACTCGTCGAGATCCGCTTCATAACGTTCAATTTTTTCCTGCTGGCGTAGCGCGGTTTGCACCAGGTTCAGGTGATCGCTTGCTGCCTGATAATCGGCTTCGAGATCGCCTTCCGCACCGTTGTGCTCGCCCAACTCACGCGCCATGTCGACGTGTTTATACTGCTCGGCCGCCAGTTGTTTGCGCGACGTGTACAATTCGCGACGGAATTCCAGCGCTTTATCGAGGTGGATCCGGCGCTCATTGGCGTGACGCATATAGTCCGCCGCCACATAGTTGGTGGCTTCGCTAATCAGGTGTTTAAACAGATCGCGATCGGACTGGGTAACGCGAATGGCTTCCAGCGTCAGGCGGTTTTCCCGCAGCGCAGCTTCCATATCCTGGAACGCCTTACGCACCCCGCTGTTTTCCGGCAACAGGTAGTCGCGCAGAGACCGGGTGATCGCGCTGGAAATCCCACCGTACAGCGAGGCTTCAATCAGGCGATAGAATTTACTACGGTCAGACGCAGAGCGCAGACGACGGGCGATGAGGCCCAGATCGAACATCAGCGAATGGTAATCGGTGATCGAGTTGAACTGCTTAAACTGCACGCCTTCCATCGCGTCGAGCTTTTCTTTCAGCTCCGTTAACGGCAGGACGCGCGCCTGACGTTCGTTCAGCGTCTCCGTCACCAGTTGCGTAGGCTGCACAGACATCGGCAGTCCCTGAATGGCAAACGGTTTGATATCGACTTTACGGTCGCGTCCGGCAACCTGCTGCAAGCGCACACCCACCACCACGCGCTGATGGCGCGAGTTGATCGTATCGAGCATCGAATAACAGACACCCGCTTTCAGCTTACCGTGCAGACCTTTGTCGCGTGAGCCGCTGGTCGCGCCTGCTTCCGTGGTGTTACGGAAGTGCAACAGGGTTAAATCCGGGATTAGCGCCGTGACGAACGCCGCCATGGTAGTGGATTTCCCCGCGCCATTCCCCCCGGAAAGCGTGGTAACCAGTTCATCCAGGTCAAAGGTACGGGCAAAGAAACCGTTCCAGTTAATCAGCGTTAGTGAGCGAAATTTACCGCGTTCAATCATTATTCTTCTTCTCCACTGTCCGGCTGATTCTCTTCGGTCTCATCATTGAGCTGCAGGTGGTTTTCGACCGGCATCGCTTCGCCATCGCGGATCAGGCGACGCTGCGCTTCGCGCGGGTCGTCACCCGTTCGTACATCCGCGCCAAAGCGGAACACCGATTCCGTAATGCGGAATTTGCTGCTGTCGTGCCCCATAAACCACACCATGCCTAAACGGCGAAGACGGTTTAAAGACGAGCGCATTTTTTCCTGTAACTTCTGGCGGTCGACGTCGGAGCCGGTTGAGCGGTTATTCACCAGCTTCAACAGTTTGGCTTCGTCAGCCAGCGTCAGCAGCTCGTCGTACAACTCCTGCTGAGTGAAAATCCCCTCGTTCGCCAGCCGCTCCGGACTGAGATAGAGGTAGCAGAGAATTTTACCGACCATCATGTCCAGTTCAGACAACACGGAACGCGGGATAATGGTCGTTGAACGCGGACGCAGGTAGAAGAAACCTTCCGGCGCGCGGATCAGCTCCACGTTATAGCGGCTGTAAAACTCTTCCAGATAGTCCTGAAAGTCCATCAAAAAGGCATGATTATCCAGTTCATCCAGACCAATGTGGCGGCCTGAACGTAATGCGCTATCCAGCGCCGGAAATAACGGATTCGCCAGCGCCTGCGCCAGCTTAACCGGCATCACTTGTTCAATATTTGTCAATGACATGCGCCTGTACCTTGGCTCCGTAATCATTAATCGGCTGCCATTTGGCTGGCAGTCCGGTGAAGTCTGCTTGCGCTACGCCAAGACGTACCGCCTGATCGATAACAATGCGCGCGACGTCAAAGTGACGCGCACGCGGGTATTGCGCAAGATACTCGCGCACTACCAGACCGAGATCTAACGGCGTCTCTTTCGATTTATAGATAGCCAGTTGGCCTTCGATAATCGCCGCCAGCTGTTCGCGGATCTCGTTAAACTCTTCGTACTCTAAATCCGGCGGAAGTTCCCCGGTGACCTCTTCATCACGCAGCGCCATCTCTTCGTCACGCATATCCAGCAGACGATCGGCGTTGGCATAGGTCAGCGCCCACGGCTCGTCAAAATAGGTCTGTACCGACTGACGTAAGCGCTGGGCAAAGACGCGGTTTTTATCCATATCGATGGCGGTACGGATAAATTTGTGAACGTGGCGGTCATAGCCAATCCACAGATCGATCGACTGCTGACCCCAGCTGATAATACGATCGAGCTTGCTTTGCAGGTCAAACACCAGGCGATCAACAAAATGCAGATCGTCATGAGCCAGCGTCGCATCCTGGATACGCAGCAAATTGGCCTGCAATTTATCGCCTGCCGCTTCCAGCGTATCCTGCAACTCGCGCAGAGTGCCGGAGGTTTCTGACAGTAGCAGTTCACAGCTCGAAATCGCCGCGCGCCAGTCTTTATTCAGCAGTTGCGCGATATCATCTTTCACCTGCTGCTGCTGTTCATCCATGATGCGCTGAGTCAGATCGATACTGTCGAAAATCTCAGCGACCGAATACTTGAGTGGCGCATAGACGTTGCGATGCCAGTGGAACTCATCGCCGCCCTCATCGGCGGCATCCGCCGCGCGCTTGAGCTCACCCGCCACGATCGACAACTGCATTGACAGACGCAGCGTGGAAAATTCACGTTGGCGAATATAGTAATCGGTAATGCCAATGCCGAGCGGCGTCAAACGATAAATCGCGTTCCCTTCTGCCTGCTCACTGGTAAAGCGGTTCAGCAGACGTTGACGCACCATATCGTTGATCGCATTGTTCGCGCGCACGCCAATGGTTTCGCTGGTTTGCTCAAACGCATCACTTACATGGCGGAACGCATCCACCAGTTCGCCTTCACTCATCTCACCGTCCAGGCGCTCGCCATTCAGCGTGGCCACCGCCAGCAGAAACGAGAGTCGGTCTACCGGCAGCGAGATAGAGAAGTCATTTTTTCTGGCCCAGGCAACCAGTTCGGGGACTGTCTGGGAAAATTCACTCATAGGTTATCCTTGCATCTGCGGTTTACGCGCGGTGACGTGAATGTAACGACCCAGGCTGACATACGGCTCCAGGCGACAGTAACGCGTTTCTAATTCAAGCAATATCTCATAACAGTCACGCTGCTGATGTTTCTCACGCAGATAATCATGAAACACGCGCACCCCGGTTTTCCCGGTGATCTGCCAGCCCATCTGTTCCAGCCACTGGTAAACCTCTCCTGGCTCACGCGGATAGTCTGGTGAAAGGGTACGCTTCTTACGTTTGGGCATCCCTATCTGCACGTAGTCAAAGTTCCCCGCCACCATGTTATGCATCAACAGGCCGTTGGCATTGTAGAACATTAATGACAGTACGCCACCGGGACGCAATACCGACCAAAGGGTCTCTAACACGCTGACCGGATCGGCGACCCACTCCAGCACAGCGTGAAACAATATCAGATCAACGGAGCTTTCCAAATGCGAAGCGACGTCCTGAGCAGCGCATTGTATAAAATGCATGTTGTGGCTCACACCTTTGGCTTCTGCCGCCCGTTGCGCACGGGCGATCATCTCACCGGAGACGTCACACAACGTCACGTGATGACCACGTTCTGCCATTTTAATGGCCGTTTGTCCTTCACCGCCGCCAGCGTCCAGCACACGAAGTGGTTGCGCGCCGAAGTCTGTCAGAATAAGGTCGAGATCCTGCCACAGGATCGCCTGCCTTAGCTGCCCTTTTGTGGTGCCGTAAATATTACGGGAAAACTTCTCAGCAATGTCATCAAAATTGCGATCCCGCATCGGGCTCTCCACAGGCTGGCTTAGCTGTTCTCTGATAAAACCGCTATTTTGTCACACCCGCGCGGAGAATGAACCTCTCTGGTGTAATATCACGATTATTCTTCTGCTGTATGGTCAAAAAAGGAACCAAAAAGGATGCTTTTTACGCTGAAGAAAGTGATTGGCGGCATGCTGTTGCCTCTCCCTTTTCTGCTCTTGATGATGGGTATCGGTCTGGCACTGCTTTGGTTTAGCCGTTTTCAGAAAACCGGCAAGGTATTTATCAGCCTCAGTTGGCTGGTACTGTTCCTGCTCAGCCTGCAACCCGTTGCTGACCATCTGCTGCGCCCGATAGAAAATAGCTACCCCACCTGGCAGGATACGCAGAAAGTTGAATACATCGTCGTGTTAGGCGGCGGCTATACCTGGAACCCGCAGTGGGCGCCCAGTTCTAACCTGATCAACAACAGTTTGCCGCGTCTAAATGAGGGAATACGTCTGTGGCGGGCTAACCCAGGTTCGAAATTGATTTTTACCGGCGCGAATGCCAAAACCAATCCGGTGAGTACGGCAGAAGTTGGCGCACGGGTGGCGCAATCGTTGGGGGTGCCGGAAGAGGATATCATCACGCTCGACAAGCCTAAGGATACGGAGGAAGAAGCCGCTGCCGTGAAGCAGGCTATCGGCGACGCGCCATTCCTGCTGGTCACTTCAGCCTCTCATCTGCCGCGAGCAATGATTTTCTTTCAGCAGGCCGGGTTAAATCCGCTGCCGGCTCCGGCGAATCAACTGGCTATCGATTCCCCGTTGAATCCGTGGGAGCGGGCAATCCCCTCTCCCGTCTGGTTGATGCATAGCGATCGCGCAAGCTACGAGACGCTGGGGAGAGTCTGGCAGCGGTTGAAAGGCTCGTCAGGCGAGCCAGGGCAGGAGTGATTTCGCAGCGAGATCAAAATGAGATCGGTTAAAGCGCCCGGTATTGACCAGTTGCGCCACTTCATCCCATAACACGTATAACCAACGCCGCCAGATGAACGATTCCGCCACTGGCGCGCGTTGCAGGTAGTGCCAGAGTAGTCCTTCCGCCAGCGTGTTATCTACCAGCCGGAACAGTTCGTACTCCCGTGGTGCCCAGAGCATAATACCAGGCCCCACCATCGCCAGAAGCTGGTCGCTCCGGGCGTCTTTTAACATGCTGCGCAGACTGAAATTGCCATGCACCAGCACACAGTTGTCGTTAAAGCCGTCAAACAGCGCGGGCAGACATTCGCGGGTGCGAAACAGAATGCGCTTATCCTGCATGGTTAGCCCGGTGTTGTTGAACTGATTGAGCGTACTCCAGAGCACCTCAACCCGCTGACGATACCAGGAAGGCCAGATATTCTCCTGCGTATTGTCCACCGCACCGACACACCCCCGGCTATCCTGGCGGTGCCAGGCCAGTAACCCTTCGACAATCTGATCTTTGAGCTGCTCCCAACGCTCCGGCGTCCGGGCCGGCGCTTCAACGGGGACGCCACGCAGACGTTCCAGCAGTAAGACATCCGGACCGGGATGTTCATCGTGAGTCATCACCCCATAAATGACCGGCATTCGCACGGTGCCGCTACGCGCTAACATGGTGGTTTTCCAGGCCAGTTGTTGCGCGACCCCCGGCGTGGTGAAACTTTGGGCCATCAGCGGCATTGGGTTGCCCTGGCTGTCATAGAGCGACCACAGTGCTGTGTCGACTTTTTCATTCACGCATTCAATGCGGCTCAGTTTTTCGCCCAGTAAATGACTTAATTCGGCGCGCAGCTGTTCCATTCAGATTGCCCTCATAAAAGCTACTGCTTTTATAATGAGCGCCACACCGACGGATGTCACCCGGATGAGATCAATTGTTGAAAAGAAAAAGCGTGGAAAATCGTAACGGTACGACACTCCTCTCACTAAAGAGCGGAGTGTCGTAAAGAAAATTAACGCATTTCAGCGCGAACGCGCTCGAGGTCTTCTGCGGTATCAACACCGGTACCAGGCACCTCTTTTGCCACAGCCACGTGGATTTTTTCGCCGTACCACAGCACGCGGAGTTGCTCCAGCATCTCGATGTTTTCCAGCGGGCTGGGCTCCCAGCTCACATAGCGACGGATAAATCCTGCGCGGTAGCCGTAAATGCCGAGGTGGCGCAGGAAATTATCGCCGACGGTCTCGCGACTTTTCGCAAAACGATCGCGATCCCAGGGGATCGTTGCACGCGAGAAATACAGCGCATAGCCTTCGGCATCCAGTACCACCTTCACTGCATTCGGATTGAACGCCTCTTCCGCGCTATGAATCGGTGCCGCGAGCGTGGCCATTCCAACCTGACGCTGCGCCAGGTTTTCTGCCACCTGGCGAATAATGATGGCCGGGATCATCGGCTCATCACCCTGCACATTGACAATCACGGTGTCATCACTGAAACCACACTTCTCAACCACTTCAGCCAGACGTTCTGTCCCGGACTGGTGATCGACGCGGGTCATGCACACTTCTCCACCCGCCACTTCAACGGCGCGTGCGACCTCTTCATGATCGGTCGCGACAATAATACGCTCAGCGCCGGATTCACGGGCGCGTTCCAACACATGCACAATCATCGGTTTACCGTTGATGTCCTGCAACGGTTTACCCGGCAGACGCGTGGAGGCGTAGCGGGCAGGAATAATGACGACAAAACTCATGATTTACGCTCATCAGCCGCTAATACACGGGCCTCGGTTTCCAGCAAAACGGGAATGCCATCACGCAGTGGAAAAGCGAGGTTATCCAGTTTGCAGATCAGTTCTTGTTTTTCCTGGTTGTACCAGAGTTTGCCGTTACAGACCGGGCAGGCAACGATTTCAAGCAGTCGATGATCCATAGTTCCTCCAGATGGACCGGGTAATGAATGCAGAGATCTTATCATACTCGCTCATGCGACTGCGTCTATTTCCCACCCCTGTCGACATTGCGTAAATATCCCTGCCGGACAGCGGCCGAGCGTCACGCGAACGGCATTCTGCCAGCGGGCAAAATCGGTTATCGCCTGCTGTAGTCCATTTTGCAGCGTCACTCCTGGCTTTACGCCTTCTTGCAGATAGAGAGAAATCACTTCCAGTACGCCCGTCTTACGGTGCATTTTGGCGTCCATCCGCCCCACCAACTGACCCCGGTGCAGTAAAGGCAGGACAAAATAACCATACTGGCGCTTTGGGGCTGGCGTGTAGCACTCCAGCCGATAGCTGAAATCGAACAGTTGCTCCGCACGTTTGCGATCCCAAACCACCGGATCAAACGGCGACAGTACCGCGCTATGCGTCGCTGTCAGCTTGCCTGCCTGTGCCTGTTCAAGTAGCGGCAGCAAATCCGCATGCAACCACAGCCGACCAAGTTTTTCGACCTCTACCGGAATGATGTACTGCTGTTCAGCCCGCACGTCGCGCCAGTTTTGTAACTCAGGACGTTTCAGGCGGTAGTAATCTGCCAGCCACTGCTCACGAAAAATACCCAGGCTGCGCGCACTGTTGTCCAGCATGACAGATTCTGCTTGCGC
Source organism: Citrobacter sp. CtB7.12 (assembly GCF_001297795.1). Taxonomy (NCBI): domain Bacteria; kingdom Pseudomonadati; phylum Pseudomonadota; class Gammaproteobacteria; order Enterobacterales; family Enterobacteriaceae; genus Citrobacter; species Citrobacter sp. CtB7.12. The sequence goes on from NZ_LIFT01000021.1 coordinate 54,826, forward strand.
CCGGGGTAGCAAATCGCGTTCATCATCCCAGTGTGGCATCACGCGATGAGTGAGATCGTACACGCGCTGGAAATTGCGACGCTCAATCACCATCACTTTTCCTGCCGTAAACAACCCTTCCAGATGCAGCTTGTGCGGCTTCCAGTCCCACCAGCCGCTGTTGCCTTTACGCGGATGCTCAAAGTCAGCCGAGCGTACCGGTCCATTTTGATGAATATGCTGCAACAGTTGCTCAATTTCGCCGGCATGCTCTTCCATCCACGCCGCCTGGTACTTCCAGCCCATTTTTTCAGGTGCCAGCATCCGGTGGCGTATCAGCGTAAAATCACTACGCGGCAGGAAACAGGCCTCATGGGCCCAGTACTCCATCAGTTCACCCTGCGCCAACGCATCATCCAGCCACTGTGGGGTGTAATTGCCCAGTCGACTGAACAACACAAGGTAGGGACTGCGGGCGACAATATTGATGGTATCGATTTGTAGTAGCGACATACGGGTAATCGTCGGCAGGATATCGCTTGCCAACGCGCGACGACGTGGTTTTTTTAACAATCCCTGGGCGGCGAGATGAAGGTTACGGGCATCCGTAAGTGAGAAGTACGGCAACGACATTCATGATTCCCTCATTTGTACGCTGCCGTCATGGTGGTGCGCTAACGTGTCAGCGAGATAAATTTTTCGAGTAATGTCTCAGGTTCAGTCCCCGACAAATGTGCATCGACAGGAAGATACCACCAGTTGTCTTCGGCAAAGGCGCGGCACTTCACGGCGTCCTTCTCCGTCATGACCAGCGTTTGCGACCCGTTTAGTAGGCCGTTGACATCCTGCGAAGTCAATGCCTGATGATCCGCCAGAGGAACACATTTTTGCGGCTGTACGCCACAGGATTCTAACGTGGCAAAAAAGCGTGGCGGATGACCAATACCGGCCATTGCCACGACATTTTGCAATTGCGCGACATCACGGCGCTCACCGGTACGCAGGTTCACAGCCTGTCCTGGCGCCAGATGCATCGGGATCTCACCCGCCTGTGGAATACCGCCATTGACAATAACCGCATCCACCGTTTTCAGGCGACCTGCTCGCTCCCGCATCGGACCTGCCGGTAGCCACCAGCCGTTGCCGAAGCGACGAACGCCATCAACCACCACAATCTCGACATCGCGCGCCAGACGGTAGTGCTGAAGACCATCATCAGTAACGATAATCTGCACATCGTGATGCGCCAGAATCGCTTTTACCGCGTCAGCCCGGTTGGGCGATACGGCAACTGGTGCGCTGGTGCGCTGATAAATCAGCACCGGCTCATCACCCGCTTCCGCCGTGGTGGTTTCGGCATTCAGCAGCAAGGGATAGGACGCGGCTTTGCCGCCATATCCACGAGAAACTACCCCAACGCGAAGACCGCGCTGCTGGAGTTGTTCCACCAACCAGATCACTACCGGCGTTTTGCCATTGCCACCTGCCGTCAAATTACCGACCACCACCACCGGCACCGGTGCGCGCCAGGCGCGTTTGATCCCGAGCGTGTAGCACAGACGGATCGCCCCGCTCACCAGGCCGTATAGCCAGGAAAGTGGGAGTAACAGTCGCCACAAGGGCGACTCACCGGACCAGATGCGTGCGATCATTGACCAAATTGCATTTTGTGCAGTTGCGCGTAGACGCCGCGGTGTTCCAGCAGTTCGTTGTGCGTACCGCGCTCCACAATCAGCCCATCTTCCACGACCACAATTTCATCGGCCTGTTCGATAGTTGAAAGGCGGTGCGCAATCACCAGCGAGGTGCGGTTTTTCTGCAGTTCGTCCAGCGCCGCCTGAATGGCGCGTTCAGATTCGGTATCCAGCGCTGACGTGGCTTCATCAAGGATCAGAATCGGGCTGTCGCGCAGTAAGGCGCGCGCGATGGCGATACGTTGACGTTGACCACCGGAAAGCAGCACGCCGTTTTCACCGATCACCGTATCAAGGCCGTTATCCATCTTATTGATAAAGTCCATGGCATAAGCCATACGAGCCGCTTCTTCGATCTCCTCACGGCTATACTGCTCAGTTCGCGCGTAGGCGATGTTATTCGCCACCGTGTCGTTGAACAGATGTACGTTCTGCGACACCAGCGCGACCTGATTACGTAATGAGGCCAGGGTGTATTCCCGCAGATCGTGACCATCCATCAGGATTTCACCTTCATTGATGTCATAGAAACGCGTGATCAGACTGGCAATGGTTGATTTGCCGGAACCTGAACGCCCCACCAGCGCAACGGTTTTGCCCGCCGGAATTTTCAGGTTGATGTTACGCAGCGCCGGTACTTCACGCCCCGGATAGGTAAAGGTGACATTGCGGAATTCCAGATCGCCGGTCGCACGCTCAATCACACGTTTACCTTCGTCTTTTTCCTGCTCGCTATCCAGGATGGCAAATAAAGTCTGGCATGCGGCCATCCCACGCTGGAACTGGGCGTTAACGTTAGTCAACGATTTCAACGGACGCATCAGGGCGATCATTGAGGAGAAGACCACGGTGATCGTCCCTGCCGTCAGGCTGTCCATCACGCTTGGGAAGCTAGCCGCGTACAGCACAAACGCCAGTGCCAGTGAAGCGATCAACTGGATGACAGGATCGGAAATGGAAGAGGCAGAAACCATCTTCATCCCCTGCAAACGCATCTTGTTACTGACTTTGTCGAAGCGCTTCGTTTCCACTCCCTGACCACCGAAGATCAGTACCTCTTTGTGGCCTTTCAGCATCTGCTCCGCACTGGTTGTCACCTGCCCCATCGTATTCTGCATATTCTTACTGATAGCACGAAAACGTTTGGAGACTACGCGAATCGCGATCGACACAATAGGTGCCAGCACAACCAGGATTATCGACAATTGCCAGCTGTAATAGAACATCATGATGAACAGGCCGATAATCGATGCACCTTCACGCACAACGGTAATCAGCGCACCGGAAGACGAAGAGGCTACCTGTTCAGAATCATAAGTAATACGAGACAGCAGCGTCCCGGTAGACTGTTTGTCAAAGAAGGAAACCGGCATTCCCATCATATGACCGAACAGGCGACGACGCATGGTCATCACCACTTTGCCGGATACCCAGGAAATACAGTAGCTGGAGATATAGCTGGTAATACCACGTAAAATCATCAGCCCAATAACCACCAGCGGCATCCAAAGCAACACTGAGCGATCTGTTTTACCAAAACCATCGTCCAGTAATGGTTTGAGGAGCGATAACATGAAGGTATCGCTGGCCGCGTTGAGGATTAACGCAACACCCGCCACGATCAGACCCGATTTGAAAGGCGCAATGGTTGGCCACAGTCGGCGAAACGTCTGCCACGTAGAGAGATCTTTATCGTTATGCATTCAAGAAACCAGCATCTGTTGAAATAGCCGCATATTCTACCCGTTATCGTCTGACACGCCAAACCACTGATGATACCAACGAGGTAAAATTTGCTCCCGCAGGCTGATGGCCTGCCAGCCCTGTGTTGAAAAATCCAGCGAAATTTGCCCCTGATGCGGGGTATCACACCACCGGTAACCCTGTTGCAGATAGCGTTGCTTCACCTTCCATGACGGCAATCGCCAGGCGTTATAGCGTGAGGCGGAGACCAGCGCCACGTTGCCACTAACGCGCTGAAGTAGCGCCAGTGAAGAAGAGGTACTGCTGCCATGGTGTGGTACCTGGATTGCCGTCGCCGAAAGATGCTGCCAGTAATGACTGAGCATTTTCAGTTCCGCGGGGGACTCTATATCGCCCGTCAGCAGAATACTGTGCGTACCATCATCAATCTTTACGACGCAAGAGTGATTATTCCCCTGCGTCGGGTCTCCTTTCAACGGCCAGTGCACGCTAAAACGCAGTCCCTGCCATTGCCACGTCTCACCGCGGTAACACGGCAGATGCCCCTGCCAGCCTAACGGACTGCGCACCCAAAGCGCTGGCCAGGTTGTCTGCAAAGAGTGTAGTCCACCGCGATGGTCGAGATGCTCATGGCTGAGAATAATCCCCTCTGGTTGCAAGTGGTGCCAGCGCAGCCACGGAATGATTATCTGTTGGGCGCTGTCACCTCCCGGCCAGGCCAGCCCGGTATCGTAGAGTAACGCTTTACCATTACGGGCGATAACTATCGCTAACCCCTGCCCGACATCCAGCATGTGCACCTGCCAGGCGTCAGTGCGCACCGGACTCCAGAACGGCCAGCTCAGCAACGCCAGCGTCGCCAGACACAGGCCGGGGAAAACGCGCCAGGCGATAAATCGCCAACCGGGTAGCATCAACCAGGGGACAAAGACCAGCCACTGCCAACGGGCATCAATGTTGATCCACCCCGCAGGCAAGTGATTGAGCGCCCAGAATAGTGCAGCCAGTGAGCGATCGGCCAGATACCAGAGTCCGCCCTCAAGAAGCAGCGGACCAGTGAGATGGACCACCATTCCGGCGAGGATCAGCGGGACGCTGACAAACGTAACCAGCGGGACAGCAAACAGATTCGCAGCAAACGACGTCAGGCTGATACCGTGGAACAGTGCGATTTGTAGCGGCATAAGCAGCAAGGTAATCCCCAGTTGCAGATGTGCCAGTTCAACCAGCAAGCGCCCGGCACGTGATGTGGGACAGGCGGGGCAAGGAAACCATTGGTACCAGAATAACAGCGCCGCAACGGCAAAGGCCGAAAGCCACAGGCTTTGCGAGATCACGGCGACGGGATCAACAACCAGAATAGCCGCCAGACAGCAGCACCAGACTGACCATCCGCTCCATTGCCGCCCGCATAATTTCAGTGCCCCCCACACCAGCAGCGCCACCACCGTACGTAGCGCCGGAGGCTGTAACCCGGTCAGCCAGGCGTAAAACGCAGCGCAAATAAGCCCACCAATCACAGGATGTTGCCAGCGAATTGCACTGATCGGCAGCAGAAACTGCACGCCGCGAATCAGAGCTGCTGCCAGTAAAGCCGCAAAAGCGATATGCAGGCCGGAAATTGCCATCAGATGCGCCGTGCCGGTATCTCGCATGATCGCTTTGACTTCCTGTGGCACCAGCAGGCGCTCCCCCATCCCCAGACCTAGTATCACCTGCTGCCAGGGATAGTTTTCCAGAGAATCCGTTAACGAGGCAAGATAGCGCGCTCGCCAGCTGCATTTGCTGTCGACAATCTTTGCCTGTAAAAATCGGCCAGTGAGCGGCTGATGCTGTGCCAGGGCATAACGCTGACTATCAAATCCGCCGTCATTTAACTCGCCGTGCATGGCACGGACCTTCAGCGTCATCGCCCAACGTTGTCCCGCGCACGGCGCGATTGGCAAATATTGGTTATAAAGCACAATACCGACGGCAGGGAAAAGCCGATGCCCATTAAGATGCGTGATCAGCCCGGCATGTGTCGTCATGCTATCCGTGGCCGTCAGCTCAACGATGGTCTCCTGCGTGGCGGCGGGCAACGTATTTCCCGCCCACAGCGACTGTTTCGCCGCCATGACGCCCCAGAGAAAAAACAGCAGGAGAAGCCCAGCGTACTGTGCCACTTTCCAGCGGAGCAGACCGAGCAGACAGGCCAGCACAAACAGGATGCTAACAAGCCATTCCCCCGGCAGCGCAGGTAGCAAAAATAAAGGGAAAATTCCCCCTAATGCACACAGACTGACCGTCGTTAATTTCATACACACCTCCGTGTTGGCGGCAGTGTGCAGGTCTGAGCCGGGATTGTCAGGAGGAGAATGAAGGATTTACGTCCATGATTCCGCGATTTTCATCGCCGCCCGGCAATGTGCAACATGAAATGCGAGCGGCATTCCAGGGTTGAAAAGCAGGCAAGAAAAAAGCACCGTAAAGGTGCTTTTCTGAGGTTACGTTATGCGAAAAACTTAACCGTAAATATTGGCGCGATCGCGCAGTTCTTTACCCGGCTTAAAGTGCGGAACGTATTTCCCTTCCAGATCCACTTTGTCGCCAGTCTTCGGGTTACGCCCGGTACGTGGTGCACGGTAGTGCAAAGAAAAGCTGCCGAAACCGCGGATTTCAATACGCTCGCCCTGTGCAAGAGTCGAGGCCATATGCTCCAGCATCTCTTTGACCGCATCTTCAACCGCTTTCGCGGGAATATGAGATTGCTGAGTGGCAAGTCTTTCAATCAATTCTGACTTGGTCATGATTCCTCCGGTTCCAATAAGCTGCTGCTGTTGCATTGATTAAGGGCGGCCGTAGCCGCCCTTTGTCATTGATTACAGAACGAATTCTATAATCTGTCAAGTATTCTCATCTGACTTCGGGACGAAACCTCCCAAAGTATCAAAGAATTACTCGCCTTTAGCTGCTTTGAAAGCTTCAGCCATTGCGTTGTTGGAGAAGTTTGCATCTTCCTGTTTGTTAACAGTTGCGATGGCATCTTTCTCATCAGCTTCGTCTTTAGCACGAACAGACAGGCTGATTGCACGGTTCTTACGGTCAACGCCGGTGAATTTAGCTTCAACGTCGTCACCCACGCTCAGAACCAGGGTAGCGTCTTCAACGCGGTCACGGGATGCTTCAGAAGCGCGCAGGTAACCTTCAACGCCGTCAGCCAGTTCTACGGTTGCGCCTTTCGCGTCAACTGCAGTCACTTTACCGTTTACGATTGCGCCTTTCTTGTTCAGTGCAACCCAGTTGTTGAACGGATCTTCTGCCAGCTGTTTAACGCCCAGAGAGATACGCTCGCGCTCTGCGTCAACCTGCAGAACAACTGCTGCGATTTCGTCGCCTTTTTTGTATTCACGAACTGCTTCTTCGCCTGCAACGTTCCAGGAGATGTCAGACAGGTGAACCAGGCCGTCGATGCCGCCGTCCAGGCCGATGAAGATACCGAAGTCAGTGATAGACTTGATTTTACCTTCAACACGGTCGCCCTTGTTGTGGGTTTCCGCGAACTGCTGCCATGGGTTAGATTTGCACTGCTTCAGGCCCAGGGAGATACGACGACGTTCTTCGTCGATATCCAGAACCATAACTTCCACTACGTCGCCAACGTTAACAACTTTGGACGGATGGATGTTTTTGTTGGTCCAGTCCATTTCGGAAACGTGAACCAGCCCTTCAACGCCTTCTTCGATTTCAACGAAGCAGCCGTAGTCGGTCAGGTTGGTTACGCGACCGGTCAGTTTAGTACCTTCCGGATAACGCTTAGCGATAGCTACCCACGGATCTTCGCCCAGCTGTTTCAGGCCCAGAGATACACGGGTACGTTCGCGGTCGAACTTCAGCACTTTAACAGTGATTTCGTCGCCAACGTTTACGATTTCGCTCGGATGCTTAACGCGTTTCCATGCCATATCGGTGATGTGCAGCAGGCCGTCAACGCCACCCAGGTCAACGAATGCACCGTAGTCAGTGAGGTTCTTAACGATACCTTTAACTTCCATGCCTTCCTGCAGGTTTTCCAGCAGCTGATCGCGCTCTGCGCTGTTTTCGGATTCGATCACGGCACGACGAGAAACAACAACGTTGTTGCGTTTCTGATCCAGCTTGATGACTTTGAATTCAAGCTCTTTGCCTTCCAGGTGCAGCGTATCGCGCACCGGACGAACGTCTACCAGTGAACCTGGCAGGAACGCACGAATACCGTTCAGCTCAACAGTGAAGCCGCCCTTAACTTTGCCGTTGATAACACCGGTAACAGTTTCAGCATCTTCGTAAGCTTTTTCCAGCGTGATCCATGCTTCGTGACGTTTCGCTTTTTCACGAGACAGCAGTGTTTCACCGAAGCCGTCTTCTACTGCATCCAGAGCAACATCAACTTCGTCGCCCACCTGGATTTCCAGTTCGCCAGCCGCGTTTTTGAACTGTTCTGCAGGAATTGCAGATTCAGATTTCAGGCCTGCATCAACCAGAACAACGTCTTTGTCGATAGCAACAACAACACCGCGAACGATGGAACCCGGACGGGTTTCGATTTCTTTTAAGGATTCTTCAAACAGTTGAGCAAAAGATTCAGTCATGTTTAATCTTCAGGTTTCATATTTAACGTCCACCTGGCTCCGTGCCGGATGGGGTTGTTTAACATACCCGCTGTCATTCCATTGCAACGGGGGTACTGCAAATTCGGTCGCTCTTAAGCGAGTGCCAGTTTTTGGCGCGCGTATTGTAGCGCTTTTTCAATCACTTGCTCAATGCTTAATCGTGTGGAATCTAAAACTAAAGCATCAGCAGCGGGAACCAACGGCGCTACAGCACGGTTTCGGTCGCGATCGTCACGTTCTTTGATCTCGGCCAAAAGGCGTTCAAAGTTAACACTAAAGCCCTTCTCCTGCAACTGTAGCATACGGCGATGTGCACGTTCTTCCGAGGAGGCGTCAAGGAAAATTTTGACCGGCGCATCCGGGAAAACCACCGTCCCCATATCACGTCCATCAGCAATCAGTCCCGGTGCTTCACGGAAAGCACGTTGACGACGCAGCAGTGCCTCACGTACGCGAGGGAATGCGGCGACCTGAGAGGCGGCATTGGCGACTTCCTGCGTACGGATTTCACCGCTGACGTCTTCCCCTTCAAGGATCACTTCCAGATTTCCGTCGGTTGAAACAAAGCGGACATCGAGATGGGTTGCCAGCGGAACCAGCGCGTCTTCCGATGCAACATCAACATGATGATGTAATGCCGCCAGCGCCAGCACGCGATAGATTGCGCCAGAGTCCAACAGATGCCATTGCAATGCTTCCGCCATCGCTTTGCACAAGGTGCCTTTTCCTGCACCGCTTGGGCCATCAATGGTAATTACCGGGGCAATTGCCGTCATCTTTATCTCCTTAAACAGGCGTTCTGTTAACGTAAACGCCGCGCATTATACGCGCCAACGCCCACAATCGTTAACGTTGTGTGCAAAAACCGATTTAGTCTGTCACCAGGTGAAGAATAATTGCGCAATTATAGCGGGCCGGGGAGAAACCAGCCCGAAAGATGACAATGTTTTACTTTTTATCTTCAGCGATACGGTCACGCATATGCTGAGCACGGTCGGCTGACGCCGGGTGGGAATCCATCAGGGATTTAGCGTGGCCGGCATCCATTGTGGCTAACTTATCGAATGCGCTCACTAACCCCTGCGTATTGATGCCACGTTTTTTCATCAGGTCATAGGAGAAGTCATCAGCCTCAGATTCCTGACTGCGGGAGAACGCCGAGTTGATCACCCCTTCAGCCAAATCGCCTAACTGCGACTGAGAGAGTTGTGAAGCCACGCCGCTGGTGGCAGAAATCGCATCACGCGCGGCCAGGGTAGCATAAGCCGTCTGCATTGCTTTGCGGGAATGCCCTAAAGAGACGTGACCTAACTCGTGACCTAATACCCCTTCGATTTCATTATCGGTCATCAGATCCATCAAACCGGAATAAACGCGGACACAGCCGTTCGCCATTGCCCACGCATTGACGTCAGAAGTGATGTAGACCTTATAATCGACCGGAGTACCATCAATATTATTTCCCAGAGCTTTGGCAATCTTACCCAGACGCCTGGTGTATTTACTGCTTTTTCCCGCAAGTTGATTCTGGCTATCCATCTGTTTGCAGGCGTTGCTGGACAACGTTTTGACATCGGTATCAGAAAGCGTGGCTGCTTTATAGGCCGACATGCCCGAACTGGCGAGCATGTCACCATTAACGCCATTTTTACATCCCGCCAGCAGCGCTGCGGATACTGCAATAGTAATCAGGAGTGATTTATTTTTCATGCTAATCTTCCGTTGATATTTATAATAAAACGCATATAAATCAAAATATTAAATCATCAACACGTTAGCATTAGCAGTAACAGGAAAAAAGTACAGATACAGACGATATCGCGCCAGCCAGTTGACCGGCGCGAAGAGAGAAATCAGGCAGGGGTACTGATACGCGCCAACTGTTCGAAATAGTCAGGGAAGGTTTTGGCGGTACATTTCGGGTCAAGGATCGTAACCGGCGTATCAGATAACGCCACCAGCGAGAAACACATCGCCATACGGTGATCGTTATAGGTGCTAATGTCGGCAAACTTCAGGTGTGCCGGCGGCGTGATGCGAATAAAATCATGCCCCTCTTCCACTTCCGCGCCGACTTTGCGCAGTTCGGTCGCCATCGCAAACAGACGATCAGTTTCTTTCACCCGCCAGTTATAAATGTTGCGAAGCGTTGTCGTACCTTTGGCAAACAACGCGGCTGTCGCGATAGTCATGGCGGCATCCGGAATATGGTTCATGTCCATATCGATGGCATTCAGTTCGCCACGGGTACAGGCGATAAAGTCGTCACCCCAGGTGACGGTCGCGCCCATTTTCTCCAGCACATCGGCAAAACGGATATCGCCCTGCATGCTGTTGCGGCCAATCCCGGTCACTTTCACCGTTCCACCTTTAATGGCGCCTGCCGCGAGGAAATAGGAGGCCGATGAAGCATCCCCTTCAACCAGATAATGACCTGGAGAGTGATACTGCTGACCGCCTTTAACCACAAAGCGCTGATAGCTCTGGTTCTCTATCTCAACGCCAAAGGTTTTCATCAGGTTCAGCGTGATATCAATATACGGTTTCGACACCAGATCGCCTTTGATACTTATCACCGTATCCTGCGGTGCCAGAGGCGCGGTCATCAGCAGCGCAGTGAGAAACTGGCTGGAGACGCTGCCGTCAACCTCAACCTGTCCGCCGGTAAATCCGCCACGCAGTCGAAGCGGCGGATAGTTTTCCTGCTCCAGATACTCAATGTTCGCCCCGCCCTGACGCAGCGCATCCACCAGATGACCAATCGGGCGCTCTTTCATACGCGGTTCACCGGTCAGCACAATATCGTTTGCGCCAAGGCACAGTGCGGCGGCCAGCGGTCGCATTGCCGTTCCGGCATTGCCCAGAAACAGCTCTAATGCGCCTTCGGCGTGCAGCGGGCCTGCGTTACCCGTGATTTCACAGCGGGTGCGATCCGCAGAAAGAGTGTAATCAATCCCCAACGCACTCAGGGCATTGAGCATATGGCGAACGTCATCGCTGTCTAACAGGTTGGTCAGCTCTGTGGTGCCATGAGCTAACGCCGCCAGTAACAGCGCGCGGTTTGATACGCTCTTCGAGCCTGGCAGATTAATCGTGCCATCGACCCGTGCGATGGGTTGTAACGTCAGGGATTCCATGAAACTCAACTCTCAAAAGACAGAAATAAAAACCCCACAGACAAGGCTGTGGGGATGAAAAGAGACACCTGATTAGCCGCGACGGCGCTCGAAATCAGTCATGAAATCGGCAAGCGCTTTTACCCCTTCCAGCGGCATCGCGTTATAAATGGAGGCACGCATTCCGCCGACAACGCGGTGGCCTTTCAGCGCGTGCAGACCCGCAGCAAAAGACTCTTCCAGGAAGAGCTTATCCAGCGCGCTGTCAGCTAACTGGAACGGCACGTTCATACGTGAACGGTTCGCTTTCGCGACATCGTTACGATAGAAGTCACTGTTATCAATCACACCGTACAGCAGTTCTGCTTTTTGCTGATTGATTTTATCCATCGCCGCCACGCCACCATTGGCTTTCAGCCATTTGAACACCAGGCCGGAAAGATACCAGGCGAAGGTCGGCGGCGTATTGAACATCGAGTCATTGTCGTTCAGAACGGAATAATCGAGGATCGACGGACACGCCACATTCGCTTTACCCAGTAAATCTTCGCGTACGATGACGATAGTCAAACCCGCCGGGCCAATGTTCTTCTGTGCGCCCGCATAAATGATGCCATAGCGTGAAACATCCAGCGGTCCGGAGAGAATGGTTGAGGAGAAATCAGCGGTCACCACCACATCGGAACCAAAATTGGGCGTTTCGTTAATTGCGATGCCATCGATGGTTTCGTTCGGGCAGTAATGCAGATACGCTGCATCAGCAGAAGGCTGCCACTCACTCATTGGCTTCACGCCGCGCAGGCCATCGACCGAAATTTTGGCGTCAATCACATTCGGCGTGCAGTATTTTTTCGCTTCTTTGACGGCGCTGGCTGCCCAGTAGCCTGCATCAACGTAGTCTGCCGTGGTTTTGTCGCCCAGAATGTTCAGCGGAATGGCGGAAAACTGGCCACGACCACCGCCGTGACAAAACAGCACTTTGTAGTTGGAGGGGATATTCAACAGATCGCGAAAATCCTGCTCCGCTTCTTGCGCGACCTGGATGAATTCTTTGCCGCGGTGGCTCACTTCCATGACGGACGTACCAAGACCGTTCCAGTCACAAAGATCCTTTTGAGCCAGTTTAAGCACGTCTGCCGGTAACATTGCCGGACCTGAACTAAAATTGAAGACCTGAGCCATTTCCCCTCACCACGTTGCGTTGTTATTAACCCAATCTCTTTTCGTACATGAACAGAGATTGGGTATAAGTTATTCCTGTGGATATCGGTTTTATCATTCAGTGACACGCGCCGCAATGGCTAAAACAAACTCGAGTAAAAATGAGTGTTCGCTCACACAACAGAATCTTCGGGATTGACGATAAAAGACCGATATTTTTGCTGTCAGACGACCCGTTTTGCCCGACTGGCCTTCGACCATTCTGGATTTTTACACCGCGGGCACGCCTGACGATCGCCGGCTTTCATTGTGATCACTTCACTGCATCGCACACAGGAATACTCTCCCGCTTCAGGAACGACTTTATAACGTTGCGTACAATACTTCGGCAAAATGCTTAAGCCAGGCTTTACCTCACTGTCTTCAAAGAAATAAACGCTGATCTGACCATTCGTTTCAAGGATCGCCAGGCGCACCTGTCCCAGTTGCTCAACGCCATTCAGTCGCAGCTCCATGAAAAACTCGAACTCGGTCATATTTGACTGGTTCAGTTTTTCCCACGCCAGCTCGCCATCTTCAATAATCACGACGGGCTTACCTTCCAGTAAATCTTCCAGTTTTTCACTGCGCGCCATCAGCCACATCACCAGACGGTACAGCAGCGCGAGGGTAATGAAGACCACCAGTACTGGCAACATCGGGACATCATCATAAAAGGCCACGTCACCCGCCGCCGACCCCAGCGTTAAAATAATCAGCACTTCGAAGAGCGACATCTGTCGCACGCCGCGTCGTCCTGTGAGTTTGAGAAACAGATAGACCAGTACGAAGGTATACAGACTGCGTAAAGCCACTTCACCGAGGAATTCCATCGGCACTTTATCGAGTGCCATCCGTTGTAAATCAAACGCTTTCATTTTTATGCTCTTATGGTGGATCACTGCCTACAAGCATAGCCAAAACTTTTATTTGCGCCGCGTCAGTGGCGGCGATAGCGTCAGTCACGTAAAACCCGTATCATTGCGCGCTTTCCGTACGACAAAAGTGATTTTCATGACGCAAACATTTATTCCCGGCAAAGACGCCGCACTGGAAGACTCCATCGCTCGCTTCCAGCAAAAACTGCTCGACCTCGGTTTCCATATTGAAGAGGCCTCGTGGCTGAACCCGGTGCCGAATGTCTGGTCCGTACACATTCGCGATAAAGAGTGTGCGCTGTGCTTTACCAACGGCAAAGGGGCGACGAAAAAGGCCGCGCTGGCCTCGGCGTTGGGCGAATATTTTGAGCGTCTGTCAACCAACTATTTCTTTGCCGATTTCTGGCTGGGTGAAACCATCGCCAATGGCCCGTTCGTGCATTATCCGAACGAGAAATGGTTCCCGCTGACCGAAAATGATGACGTACCGGACGGTCTGCTGGATGCCCGCCTGCGTGCCTTCTACGATCCCGAGAACGAACTGACCGGCAGCATGCTGATCGACCTGCAGTCTGGCAACGAAGAGCGTGGTATCTGCGGCCTGCCGTTTACCCGCCAGTCGGATAACCAGACCGTCTATATTCCAATGAACATTATCGGCAACCTGTACGTCTCAAACGGGATGTCCGCCGGTAACACCCGTAACGAAGCGCGCGTGCAAGGGTTATCTGAAGTCTTTGAGCGTTACGTGAAGAATCGCATTATTGCCGAAAGCATCAGCCTGCCGGAAATTCCGGCCGACGTGCTGGCACGCTACCCGGCGGTGGTGGAATCTATTGCAACGCTGGAAGCGGAAGGTTTCCCCATCTTTGCTTACGACGGTTCTCTGGGCGGTCAGTATCCGGTGATCTGCGTTGTGCTGTTCAATCCGGCTAACAGCACCTGCTTCGCCTCTTTCGGCGCACACCCTGATTTTGGCGTCGCACTGGAACGTACCGTGACGGAACTGCTGCAGGGCCGTGGTCTGAAAGATCTCGACGTCTTCACGCCGCCGACCTTCGACGATGAAGAAGTGGCTGAGCATACCAACCTGGAAACACACTTCATTGACTCCAGCGGTCTGATCTCCTGGGATCTGTTCAAGCAGGATGCCGACTACCCGTTCGTTGACTGGAGTTTCTCCGGTACCACAGAAGAAGAGTTTGCCACCCTGATGGCGATCTTCAACGCGGAAGATAAAGAGGTGTACATCGCCGATTACGAACATCTCGGTGTCTACGCCTGTCGGATCATCGTTCCTGGGATGTCTGATATTTATCCTGCTGAAGATCTGTGGTTAGCCAATAACGCCATGGGCGTCCATCTGCGCGAGACCCTGCTCTCACTGCCGAATAGTCGCTGGGATAAAGAAGACTATCTCAACCTGATTGAGCAACTCGATGAAGAAGGGTTTGATGATTTCACCCGCGTTCGTGAACTGTTAGGCCTGGCAACCGGTTCAGATAACGGCTGGTACACCCTGCGTATTGGGGAACTGAAAGCAATGCTGGCGCTGGCAGGTGGTGATCTGGAACAGGCACTGATCTGGACCGAATGGACGATGGAATTTAATACGTCGATCTTTAGCGCCGAGCGGGCGAATTATTACCGTTGCCTGCAAACGCTGTTACTGCTGTCGCAGGAAGAAGAACGTGAACCGCTGCAATATCTGAACGCGTTTGTCCGTATGTATGGCGCAAATGCTGTCGAAGCCGCCAGTGCAGCATTGAGCGGTGAAGCCGCCTTTTATGGTCTGCAGCCGGTTGACAGCGATCTGCACGCATTCGCATCACACCAGTCGCTGTTGAAGGCCTATGAGAAGTTGCAGCGTGCAAAATCTTCATTTTGGTCAAAATAAAGCCAATCAACCTACGCTGAGTAGGTTTAAATAATCGTCTGGGCTATATTACGGGGCGCGCTAAGCGCCCCTTTTTATTTATTTTTGAATATCCCAAAATAAATGTAATAACAAGGTTAAATGTTGGTAGTTGATATTACATAACTTAATAGATAGTTGTTACTTTATCTGCCAATTACTCCATATTAATTAACTGGCTAACAGACGTAGGAAGGAAAATTTTCAACTCATTTGCTAAAATTTAAAATTTATTTTTATCATAAAAATCAAATAATTACTCCGTAATTGCATAAAAACCATGCGTATTACGGGCCTATAAGCCAGGCGGGATATGATCTACATCAATTTCTCATCTATAATGCTTTGTTAGTATCTCGTCGCCGACTTAATAAAGAGAGAGTTAGTGTGAAAGCTGACAACCCTTTTGATCTTTTACTCCCTGCAGCAATGGCCAAAGTGGCCGAAGAGGCAGGTGTCTATAAAGCAACGAAACATCCGCTTAAGACTTTCTTCCTGGCAATTACTGCCGGTGTGTTCATTTCCATCGCCTTTGTTTTCTATATCACTGCAACGACCGGTACAGGTACGATGCCCTTTGGTATGGCGAAACTGATTGGCGGTATCTGCTTCTCTCTGGGGTTGATTCTTTGCGTCATCTGCGGTGCAGACCTCTTTACGTCAACCGTGTTGATTGTCGTTGCCAAAGCCAGTGGCCGAATCACCTGGGGTCAGTTGGCAAAAAACTGGCTCAACGTCTATTTTGGTAACCTGATTGGTTGCTTGCTCTTTGTGCTATTGATGTGGCTTTCCGGCGAATATATGGTCGCCAACGGCCAGTGGGGACTGAACGTCCTGCAAACCGCCGACCACAAAATGCACCATACTTTTGTTGAAGCCGTCAGTCTCGGTATCCTCGCAAACCTGATGGTATGCCTGGCTGTATGGATGAGCTACTCAGGCCGTAGCCTGATGGATAAAGCGTTTATCATGGTATTACCGGTTGCGATGTTTGTTGCCAGCGGTTTTGAGCACAGTATCGCAAACATGTTTATGATTCCGATGGGTATTGTAATCCGTGATCTCGCAACACCGGAGTTCTGGAGCGCAGTTGGCTCGACGCCGGAAAGTTTTTCTCACCTGACCGCGATGAACTTCATCACTGATAACCTGATTCCGGTTACGATCGGTAACATTATCGGCGGGGGTTTGTTGGTTGGGTTGACATACTGGGTCATTTATCTGCGTGACAACGATCATCATTAATTGATGTCGCGATACACGCAGTAAATAAAAAATCCACTTAAGAAGGTAGGTGTTACATGTCCGAGCTTAATGAAAAGTTAGCCACAGCCTGGGAAGGTTTTACCAAAGGTGACTGGCAGAATGAAGTAAACGTCCGTGACTTCATTCAGAAAAACTACACTCCGTACGAGGGTGACGAGTCCTTCCTGGCTGGCGCGACTGATGCGACCACTGCACTGTGGGACAGCGTAATGGAAGGCGTTAAACAGGAAAACCGCACTCACGCGCCTGTTGACTTTGACACCTCTGTTGCTTCCACCATCACTTCTCACGACGCTGGCTACATCAATAAAGCGCTCGAGAAAATTGTTGGTCTGCAAACTGAAGCTCCGCTGAAACGTGCGATCATCCCGTTCGGTGGTATCAAAATGGTTGAAGGTTCCTGCAAAGCGTACAACCGCGAACTGGACCCGATGCTGAAAAAAATCTTCACTGAATATCGTAAAACCCACAACCAGGGCGTTTTCGATGTTTACACCAAAGACATTCTGAACTGCCGTAAATCCGGTGTTCTGACTGGTCTGCCGGATGCCTATGGCCGTGGCCGTATCATCGGTGACTACCGTCGCGTTGCGCTGTACGGTATCGACTTCCTGATGAAAGACAAATACGCTCAGTTCGTTTCCCTGCAGTCTGACCTGGAAAACGGCGTAAACCTGGAAGCGACTATCCGTCTGCGTGAAGAAATTGCTGAACAGCACCGTGCGCTGGGTCAGATCAAAGAGATGGCTGCGAAATATGGCTGCGATATCTCTGGTCCGGCAACCAACGCTCAGGAAGCGATTCAGTGGACTTACTTCGGCTACCTGGCTGCGGTTAAATCTCAGAACGGCGCGGCAATGTCCTTCGGTCGTGTCTCCACCTTCCTGGATGCATACATCGAACGTGACCTGAAAGCAGGCAAAATCACTGAACAAGACGCTCAGGAAATGATTGACCACCTGGTCATGAAACTGCGTATGGTTCGTTTCCTGCGTACGCCTGAATATGATGAACTGTTCTCCGGCGACCCGATTTGGGCAACGGAATCCATCGGTGGTATGGGCGTTGATGGCCGTACTCTGGTTACCAAAAACAGCTTCCGCTTCCTGAACACCCTGTACACCATGGGTCCGTCTCCGGAGCCGAACATCACCGTTCTGTGGTCTGAAAAACTGCCTCTGAACTTCAAGAAATTCGCCGCTAAAGTGTCCATCGACACCTCTTCTCTGCAGTATGAGAACGATGACCTGATGCGTCCGGACTTCAACAACGACGATTACGCTATCGCTTGCTGCGTAAGCCCAATGGTTGTTGGTAAACAAATGCAGTTCTTCGGTGCGCGTGCAAACCTGGCGAAAACCATGCTGTACGCAATCAACGGCGGCGTTGATGAAAAACTGAAAATGCAGGTTGGCCCGAAATCTGAGCCAATCAAAGGCGACGTGCTGAACTATGACGAAGTCATGGAGCGCATGGATCACTTCATGGACTGGCTGGCTAAGCAGTATGTCACCGCGCTGAACGTTATCCACTACATGCACGACAAGTACAGCTACGAAGCCTCTCTGATGGCGCTGCACGATCGTGATGTTATTCGCACCATGGCATGTGGTATCGCAGGTCTGTCCGTTGCGGCTGACTCCCTGTCTGCTATCAAATATGCGAAAGTTAAACCGATTCGTGATGAAGACGGTCTGGCTATCGACTTCGAAATCGAAGGCGAATACCCGCAGTTTGGTAACAACGACGCGCGCGTTGATGACATGGCGGTTGACCTGGTTGAACGTTTCATGAAGAAAATTCAGAAACTGAAAACCTACCGTGATGCTATCCCGACGCAGTCTGTTCTGACCATCACCTCTAACGTTGTGTATGGTAAGAAAACCGGTAACACCCCAGATGGTCGTCGTGCTGGCGCGCCGTTCGGACCAGGTGCTAACCCGATGCACGGTCGTGACCAGAAAGGTGCTGTTGCCTCTCTGACTTCTGTTGCTAAACTGCCGTTTGCTTACGCGAAAGATGGTATCTCTTATACCTTCTCTATCGTTCCGAACGCACTGGGTAAAGACGACGAAGTTCGTAAGACTAACCTGGCCGGTCTGATGGATGGTTACTTCCACCATGAAGCGTCCATCGAAGGTGGTCAGCACCTGAACGTGAACGTGATGAACCGTGAAATGCTGCTGGACGCGATGGAACATCCGGAAAAATATCCGCAGCTGACCATCCGTGTATCTGGTTATGCAGTACGTTTTAACTCCCTGACGAAAGAACAGCAGCAGGACGTTATTACCCGTACCTTCACTCAGACCATGTAATGTGTTTTGACTGAAATCACGCGGTAAAAGGCGTACAATAAAGGCTCCACGTAAGTGGGGCCTTTTTAACAGGTCGTTTCCCGACTGCAGCCTGTTTTGTCAGCTATCTATACTCAATGGATAACCGCCAAAACAGACTCGACACAGCCAATGAGCTGTGCACCAACACGGCCCCGGATGGGCCACATCTGGAGAAACACCGCAATGTCAGTTATTGGTCGCATTCACTCCTTTGAATCCTGTGGTACCGTTGACGGCCCAGGCATCCGCTTTATTACTTTCTTCCAGGGCTGCCTGATGCGCTGTCTGTATTGCCACAACCGCGATACGTGGGACACGCATGGCGGTAAAGAAGTCACCGTTGAAGAACTGATGAAAGAGGTCGTGACCTATCGCCACTTTATGAACGCATCCGGCGGCGGCGTAACGGCGTCAGGCGGTGAAGCCATCCTGCAAGCGGAATTTGTCCGTGACTGGTTTCGTGCCTGTAAGCAAGAAGGTATCCATACCTGTCTGGATACCAATGGTTTTGTTCGCCGCTACGACCCGGTGATTGATGAACTGCTGGAAGTCACCGACCTGGTGATGCTCGACCTCAAGCAGATGAATGATGAGATCCACCAGAACCTGGTCGGCGTTTCCAACCACCGTACGCTGGAGTTCGCACGCTATCTGGCAAACAAAAATATCAACGTGTGGATCCGTTACGTCGTGGTACCTGGCTGGTCCGACGATGACGACTCCGCGCACCGACTCGGTGAATTTACCCGCGATATGGGCAACGTTGAAAAAATCGAGCTCCTGCCCTATCACGAACTGGGTAAACATAAATGGGTGGCGATGGGCGAAGAGTACAAACTCGATGGTGTACATCCACCGAAGAAAGAAACGATGGAACGCGTTAAAGGCATTCTTGAGCAGTACGGGCATAAAGTGATGTATTGATTGCGTCTTTTAAAAAGGCTATCCGACGGGTAGCCTTTTTACTTTCTGTCGGGGAATACAGAACATTAACCAAAACAGGATGCAATAACACACATTGCTTCCTGTTGACGCTGAATTAAACGTGAGCAACCGGGTTCGGAGTATGTCCGGCATTGCGCAGCAGCATCAGCAAATAAATAAACGACACGCTGGCAATCATAATAAACAGAAGATTATCGGAATAATTCTGCATCAACATGGCGGTGAAGGAAGGCCCTAACAGGCTGCCAACGGTGTAGCTTAGCAGCAGCGCCTGGTTCATCGCCACCAGTTGATGATGTTCCACTTTTTCACAGGCCCAGGCCATCGCGACCGGATAGAGCGTAAAACCGGCCGCCCCCAGGATAAAGAGCGCAGGTGCCATCGCTGCCTGGCTTAACATCGCGATGCTTCCGAGGATGACCACAAACACCTGCACGCGCAGTACCAGCAGTCGACCAAACTTATCCGCCAGTCTCCCGATTGGCCACTGCCCGAGGATCCCCGCGCTAACCAGCACCGCCATCCAGAAACCGATACTGGCATTACTCATGCCCTGATGATTGAGATAGAGCGGCATCAGGCCGTACAGCGAACCCAGGACAATCCCAGAAATGATGCAGCCGTTAACGCCCAGCCGCGCCTGACGCAGTTTCAGCATTGCGGTAATTGGCGTGTCGTTGTGTTCATCAGACTGTTGATTCAGGATGCGGGTAAAGAGCAGCGGTAAAATCCCTGCCAGAATCAGTCCCGTCGCCCACGGCAGCACATTCATCAGTTCCGTCGAGACTTTGCTGACCAGCAGTTGTCCGAGGAAGGTCCCCACATAATAGACCATCATGTAGGCCGCCAGCAGGCGACCGCGGTTACGTGATGTCCCGCTGCACATCAGCGCACTCTCCACAACCACCCAGATCATCGCGCAGCCAATGCCCGCGACAAAGCGCCATGCCAGCCAGCTCCAGAAGCCGACCATCACCCCGAGGCCCACACAACCGGCCGCAAAAATCAGCGAGGCAAGATAGTAACTACGGTTAAACCCGAAGCGTTTGATTAAAACCCCTGTCAACAGCGTCCCGACCAGGTTACCGGTGAAATAGGACGAACTGATCATACCCACCTGCCACGTCGGCAGGTTTTCCTGGGCGAGCCAAAGCGGGACGAGCGTGTTCAGCACCGCAATCGCCAGGGTCAGCAGAAGTAGACCAGCCAGCAAAAGCAAGACAGGTCGGGTATAGGTGGACATGAGTATAAACCGTGAGGAAGTTCAAATTTCACGCGCATCATGCCACCAACAAAAACATTGTCAATCGGCGGAAACCGTGGTGTGGCGGCCCTTTTCCGTCTTCGATTGAATTTATTGATTAAGATTATGTATTACTGACAACCAATCAACTACAGGTGACTGTTTTTATTGATTTAACGCAAAGGTATTCCGTTTCGATCAGTCGAAAAATCTCATAGTCCCGGCAGGTTTTTTTTTCCGTTCTATGCTTTGAATGAACCATACGCACCTGAATGAATTCGGGCGCAGAGTTGACTCAAGCAAGGAGAAGAGAATGACCAGGCCTTATGTTCGTCTCGATAAAAATGACGCAGCGGTTCTTCTGGTGGATCACCAGGCCGGATTGCTGTCACTGGTCAGGGATATTGACCCTGATAAATTCAAAAACAACGTGCTCGCGCTGGGTGATTTAGCCAAATACTTCAAGCTGCCTACCATCCTCACCACCAGTTTCGAAACCGGACCAAACGGCCCGCTGGTCCCCGAATTAAAAGCCCAGTTTCCTGATGCCCCGTACATTGCGAGGCCAGGGAATATCAACGCCTGGGATAATGAAGACTTCGTGAAGGCCGTCAAAGCCACGGGGAAAAAGCAGTTGATCATTGCGGGTGTAGTGACCGAAGTTTGTGTGGCATTTCCGGCGCTGTCAGCCATTGAAGAAGGTTTTGATGTCTTCGTCGTCACCGACGCGTCGGGTACGTTTAATGAAATTACCCGTCATTCGGCGTGGGATAGAATGTCGCAGGCCGGTGCTCAGCTCATGACATGGTTTGGTGTGGCCTGTGAACTGCACCGTGACTGGCGTAATGATATTGAGGGGTTGGCGACGCTGTTCTCCAACCACATTCCTGATTATCGCAACCTGATGACCAGCTACGATACGTTGACTAAACAGAAATAGTAAAACCGGGGCGAAAGCCCCGGTGAGAGTGATGACAAACTTCATCCCGATACCGGAAAAGTAAAGATCACCTCATTAAAAACCAGGAAAATCAATTCATTGATTTTCGGCTGATAACCACAAGGAAGGAAAAACCACGCTTTTTCTTTCCTTGTCAGTAATCTGACCGGGGCGAAAGCCCCGGTTATTCACTTAGCTGGCAACCGCCATACCGACGGTCATATGCAGACCGTAGAATACGCCGCGACCAATCAGTTCTCCCACCAGCAGCAGAATAAAGGCCACTGACAGCAGCGGAACCGCAGGCTGATACCCTTTCAACTGCGGAACAATCCAGCAGCACAAGGCCAGCGCCAGCACCCCAATCCGCCAGGCCATCAACGCCCCGTAGTCAGGTACCAACGCAGAAGCCTGCTGAATAGAGCTGTGAATGGTCGCCAGTTCTGCGCCCTGCATCACCGACATGATGGCACTGACCACCAGCGCCAGCAGTGAAACCGCAGGCAACAGACGCATCGCCCAGCCATCGACTCCCGCCACGCGCAGCAGCAGATAGCCCAGCAGTGGCCCCCCCATCAGCAGAGTCAGGAAGAAGCCCAGCGGCGTCCAGACGCTGTACCAGGTCGGTACGGTATCAATGCTGTTATAGACGCGCACCATCATCCAGACGAACAGTACACCCAGCACCATCGTCAGCAGCAGCCACAGGTTACGCAGAGCCGGAGAGAGCTTTTTCAACACCGCCAGCAGCCAGCCGATCCCGCCAACCGCAAAGAAAATCGAACCGCTGGCAATTTCATTACTCAGCGCCGATGAACCGACACGGTTAAGCGAGTTAAACGCCCGCATTGGCGAGCCAAGGTGCAGCATAGATGCGATAAAGCCAATCCCCATCAGCACCCACAGCGCAAACATGCAGGTAATCACGCGCTGTTGCGTTTCGGCCCGCAGGTCGCCTTTCATTAGCGCCAGCGCCAGGACAATGAAGCCACCGACCACACATTGTCCGAAGACCGTGAAGATCATCAGCGGCCATTCATGCCATCCACTTCCCATCTTACACCTCCTTCGGATTCGCCAGATAACCGGTGGTATCCCCGGTCGGGCGGCTGTTGGCATTCGGTTTGATCACAATACTCGGCTTCGTAAAGTGTGCGCCAGGCAGCGGAGCAACCGCCGCCAGATCGCCGTGTTTCTGACGCAGTTCGTCGACAGGACCGAAATCCAGCGCACGTAGCGGACAAGATTCGACACAGATCGGTTTCTTGCCTTCCGCCACCCGGTCATGACAGCCGTCGCATTTGGTCATGTGGCCTTTGGCGGCGTTGTACTGCGGCGCGCCGTACGGACAGGCCATATGGCAATAACGACAGCCGATGCAGACATCTTCATCCACCACCACAAAGCCGTCTTCCCGTTTGTGCATCGCCCCGCTCGGACAGACCTTGGTACAGGCCGGATCTTCACAGTGGTTACAGGCAATAGAGAGATAATAGGCAAACACGTTCTGGTGCCAGACGCCGTTGTCTTCCTGCCAGTCTCCGCCCGCATATTCATAAATGCGGCGGAAGCTGACATCCGGGGTTAAGTCTTTGTAATCTTTACAGGCCAGTTCGCAGGTTTTACAACCGGTGCAACGGCTGGAATCAATAAAAAATCCATACTG
>NZ_LIFT01000022.1:0-126277 GCF_001297795.1 Citrobacter sp. CtB7.12
TGGACTGCACCCCAAAAGTTGGACACTCAACTGAGTAAGGTGCAGTTTTTTATGGCAAAGCCAAAATATTCCCCTGAAACAAAACTGGCTGTGGTTAATCATTATTTGTCCGGAAAAGACGGAGAAGAGCGTACAGCCGACCGTTTTGGTGTTGAAAGAACTTCCGTCCGTCGCTGGGTCAGGGCGTGGCAACTCCACGGTATGGAAGGGCTGTCAGGGAAAAATAAACATCATTCAGCTGAATTTAAACTCGTCGTCGTCCGGGCGGTTATCCGTGACCACCTGACGATGCGTGAAGCAGCTGCCCGGTTTAATCTCTCTGCAGAAACGCTTGTCCGACACTGGGTCTGCGTGTACAACGATGCCGGAGCGGAAGGACTGCTAAACATTCAACGCGGACGGCCTGGAAAAATGACAAAACAAAAAATCCCCCCATCCCCTACAGATAAAGAACTGGAAAAACTCTCCCCCGAAGAACTCCGGGCTGAACTCCGTTACCTGCGGGCAGAGAATGCCTATCTAAAAAAGTTGAAGGCCTTGGTTCAGAGCGAAAAAAACGGCAGCAAGCCCTGATAATCAGTGAACTGAGGCATAAGCACGCTCTGCGAGACCTCCTGCGCGCGGCAGGCATGTCCCGCAGTACATGGTATTACAATATGAATGCCCTGAAGCAGGTGGACAGGCATGCCGGGCTGAAAGATAAAATCCGTGAGATATACGCCTGGCACAAAGGCCGTTATGGCTACCGCAGGATCACGCTTTCGCTGAGAAAGCAGGGTCTGCTGGTGAACCATAAAACCGTGCAGCGGCTGATGACAGAGCTGTCGCTCCGGTCTCTGATAAGGGCGAAGAAATACCGCTCATGGA
Source organism: Citrobacter sp. CtB7.12 (assembly GCF_001297795.1). NCBI lineage: Bacteria > Pseudomonadati > Pseudomonadota > Gammaproteobacteria > Enterobacterales > Enterobacteriaceae > Citrobacter > Citrobacter sp. CtB7.12. The sequence goes on from NZ_LIFT01000022.1 coordinate 868, forward strand.
AGGGGGAAACAGGCAAGGCAGCCCCCAATATCCTGAGCAGGAACTTCAGTGCATCAAAAGCCAATGAAAAATGGGTTACGGATGTTACAGAGTTCTCGCTGCAGGGTAAAAAGCTGTACCTGTCGCCGGTACTCGATCTTTTTAACCGGGAAATAATCTCCTACAGCCTGTCGGAAAGGCCGGTGATGGAGATGGTTAATACCATGCTGCGGGATGCGTTCTTAAAGCTCGGACCAGACGACGCCCCCTTGCTGCACACAGATCAGGGCTGGCAATATCGGATGGCAGGCTATCAGGCAAAGTTAAAGGCGCAGGGCATGACGCAAAGTATGTCCCGAAAAGGAAACTGTCTGGATAATGCCGTGATGGAAAACTTCTTCGGGACGCTGAAATCGGAGTGTTTTTACCTGAGTCAGTTCAGCAATATCAGCGAACTGAGGAAGGCGATAGAGGATTATATCCGTTACTACAACAACGAGCGGATAAGCCTGAAACTAAAAGGCCTGAGTCCGGTAGAGTACCGGGCCCAGGCTCTGAAGGCCGCTTAATATAAACTGTCCAGATTTATGGGGTCAGTCCAAAAGCGCCATCGGGCATAACGCGGTCAGTTAAAAGAGTCCCAGCGGTTTATCGGAGTAGCTCACCAGTAAACATTTTGTCTGCTGATAGTGCTCCAGCATCATCTTGTGGGTTTCGCGTCCAATCCCCGACTGCTTGTAGCCACCAAAGGCCGCATGAGCCGGGTAAGCATGGTAGCAGTTGGTCCATACGCGTCCTGCCTGAATACCGCGTCCCATTTTATACGCCAGGTTACCGTTACGGCTCCAGACGCCCGCTCCGAGGCCGTACTGGGTATCGTTGGCTAGCTCAAGCGCCTCGTCCATTGTTTTGAACGTGGTCACCGCCAGTACCGGGCCAAAGATCTCCTCCTGGAACACGCGCATATTATTCTTACCAGACAGGATGGTCGGCTCGAGGTAATAGCCGTCTTTCAGTTCACCTTCAAGCTGCTTACGCCGCCCACCGGTCAGGACATCCGCCCCTTCTTTCTTACCGATATCAATGTAATTCAGGATAGTTTCCATCTGCCCATGAGAGACCTGTGCCCCCATTTGCGTCACGCTGTCCAACGGGTTACCGCTGCGGATGCTTTCTACGCGGCGAATGGCGCGCTCCATAAAGCGTTCGTAGATGGATTCCTGCACCAGCGCGCGGCTCGGACAAGTGCACACTTCACCCTGGTTAAAGGCAAAGAGCGCAAAACCTTCCAGCGCCTTATCGAAAAATGCATCCTCTTCGTCCATCACGTCGGCGAAGAAAATGTTCGGTGATTTCCCGCCCAGCTCCAGAGTGACCGGGATGATATTCTGCGTGGCATATTGCATGATCTGCTGCCCGACTTCCGTCGAGCCGGTGAATGCCACTTTAGCAATACGCTTCGAGGTTGCCAGATACTCGCCAATCTCTCCACCCGCGCCGTTCACTACGTTCACCACGCCAGGCGGGAGGAGATCGCCAATCACTTCCATCAGCAGTAAAACGGATAGCGGCGTCAGGCGGGCAGGTTTAAGCACTACGCAGTTTCCTGCCGCCAGCGCGGGCGCCATTTTCCAGCTCGCCATCAATAAGGGGAAGTTCCACGGGATAATTTGTCCGACCACGCCGAGTGGTTCGTGGAAGTGATAAGCTACAGTGTCGCTATCCACTTCACTGATCCCGCCCTCCTGGGCGCGAATACAGGAGGCGAAATAGCGGAAATGGTCGATTGCCAGCGGGACATCCGCCGCGCTGGTTTCACGGATCGGCTTACCGTTATCCCAGGTTTCCGCCGTCGCCAGCAGTTCGAGGTTCTGCTCCATACGGTCGGCAATCTTGAACAGAATCGCCGCCCGATCCTGAACAGAAGTATGCGCCCACTGGTCTTTCACCTTGTGGGCCGCGTCGAGCGCCAGGTCAATGTCCCTTTTACCGGAAGAAGCCACTTCGCATAACAGTTGCCCGGTGACGGGCGTCAGGTTCTGGTAATACTCGCCGTCACTCGGGGCAACCCAGTCACCACCGATAAAGTTGTCGTAACGGGCCTTTAACTTCAGGGGAAAACCGTACTCGCCGGGCTGAATACGGGGAGGGTTATTGGTCATGATCGTCTCCTTGCTCCAGGTGTATAACAAGGGTAGACGGGGCTGGCGATTTTCTCGCCAGCCGCTTATAGGTTTACGATAGCGGTCACGAATTACATCGCCGCACGATAGATCGCCATAATCTCGTCGTGCGTGGCCTGAATTGGGTTAGTCAGACCGCAGGCATCTTTCAACGCATTAGCCGCCAGCACCGGAATATCTTCTTCTTTCACGCCCAGGGCTCGCAGACCCGCCGGGATATTCACCTGCTGCGCCAGCGCGCGGATCGCCTCGATACAGGCTTCTGCGCCTTCGGCGTCGGTCATCCCTGCAACTTGAACCCCCATAGCTGCCGCGCAATCACGCAGACGCGCTGCGGCCACCTGGCTGTTGAATACCTGAACGTGTGGCAGCAGGACGGCATTACACACACCGTGCGGCAGGTCATAGAAACCGCCTAACTGGTGCGCCATCGCGTGGACGTAACCTAATGACGCGTTATTGAAGGCCATCCCCGCCAGGAACTGCGCATAGGCCATCGCTTCACGCGCATGCACATTGCCGCCCGATTCCACGGCAACGGCCAGATTATCAGAAATCATGGTCATTGCTTTCAGGGCGCAGGCATCCGTGATCGGCGTGGCGGCTACAGAAACATAGGCTTCAATCGCATGGGTCAGCGCGTCCATGCCGGTCGCCGCCGTCAGCGATTTTGGCATGCCGATCATCAGCGAAGAGTCATTTACCGAGAGCAGTGGCGTGACGTGTTTATCCACAATCGCCATTTTGATGTGGCGATCAACGTCAGTGATGATGCAGAAACGCGTCATTTCAGAGGCGGTTCCTGCCGTGGTGTTAATCGCAATCATCGGCAACTGTGGTTTTGCCGAGCGATCAACGCCTTCATAATCGCGAATATCGCCGCCATTGGCGGCCACCAGCGCAATCCCTTTGGCACAATCATGTGGGGAACCGCCACCCAGCGAAATAACGCTGTCACAATCATTTTCTTTCAGGATCTTCAGGCCGTCGGCGACATTAATTGTCGTCGGATTAGGGTGTGTACCATCAAATATGACGCTGAAAATATCATGTTTCTGCAATGCTTTTTGAATATCACCCGCCATGCCTAATTTCGTCAGCACACTGTCGGTGACAATTAACGTCCGACGAAAGCCATATTCCACCATAGCATTCATTGCATCTTTTAATGAATCAGCCCCAATTATATTCACAGAAGGAATATAAAATGTAGAAGCAGCCATATGCTCAATCCTTAATCGTTTTTGAAGGGATTGCAGCATACGAACGAATCTCAGGAGAAAATATGATCACAGCGGTGTTTATTTAATGAAAAAATAAAAGAGCACATTAGGCTACAAATTAATGGGCTCTTTTCGTCTCAACCTATTTATTAGGTCAATTCTTTCTTATTTTTAATAAATTGTATTATTCCTTTGCCGGAAATAATAACGCATCGCGTAACAGGTGATCATTTCCACGACGACGCGTAAAGCCAATCCGGTCGAAATATTCCAGTATCTGAATCGCCAGCTTTCGCCCTACGCCCAACCGATCGCGAAAATCCGCCGCGCAGGTTGAGCCTTTCTCCTGATCCAGTTCGCGGATCATGCTGGCGAAAGCCACAATGCGATCGTTACGGTAGTAACGATCTTTTACGATCGCCGTAATCATCCCCTGCTGCGCCGCCTGCCGCAACACCAGACGCATGGTCTGCTCCTCGGTCGCGGTTTCACGCGCGAGATCGCGGACCCACCAGGGCTCGTCACCAAATAACGGCGCGGCTTTAAGCCAGGTAGCCTGCTGTTCGTCAGTAAACCCTGCCTTGTGATCCGGCAGATGCAACCAGCCATGGTGGCTGTGAATATCGCCGCTGTCGCGCATTTGTTCAATCAACAACAGCACCAGCGCTTCATCTTCCATCGGCAGCGCCATACGACGCAGGCGTTCGCGCCCCGGACCAGGCTCATCGCGATGTTGTTCGTGGTAAGTCGCCAGCGTGTCGAGGATTTTGCGCTGCCAGCGCGCGGCAACGTCCGCATTCAGCAGGCTGTAACCTGCCTGAATAAATCCATGCTGGTGAATGAGTGAACGCATACCGTCGCCATTTAACTGGCGCGCCCACGCAAAGTCGGGCAGATTGACCGCACCGCGTTGCAGGTGCACCGCCAGCGCGGCACCGTCATCTTTCGCCGCCGCCAGTGACGCCAACCATTGCAGATACTCGGGTTTACGTTTGCCGCGACGTGGCGGATTAAGCGCAACCACCCGCGCCCCGGCCAGCGTCGCGCGCGCGGAGATATCGCGCAGCACCAGCCGGTCGTTATCGGCCAGCAGCAGGGGCGTATCAAACACTAGTTCCGCCAGGTTAGCTTCCAGCAGCGATACCCGCCCGGTCACATGACTCGCCGCATGGTGAATATGTAGCGGCTGCCACTGCGTAAGCGGGACGTGGCTTTCCAGCGCGACAATCACCCGCGTGAACGGCTCAGGCGGGGCGTCTGAAAGCAGCCAGTCACCCCGGTTAAGCTGCTCCTTTTCAGCATCGCCGACGATATTCAGCGCGATGCGCTGCCCGGCATGAGCATGCTCACTCGCCTGGTTTTGCGCGTGAAGTCCGCGCACGCGCACAGATGCGTTCACGCCGGTCAGCCACAGCGTATCCCCAACGTTTACTTCACCGCTCAGCGCAGTACCGGTCACCACCAGCCCGGCGCCTTTTACAGTAAAGGCACGATCGATAGCCAGTCTGAACGTCTGATTCATGGCGTGTTCGCGGGCGGGCAGTTGCTGCAAATGTTCGCGTAACGCCTCAATCCCGCGGCCTTCATTCGCGGCCGTCACAAATAGCGTCGCCTGCGCAAAGCCATACTCGCGCAGGACATTCTCCACCTGCTGTTGGACCTCCTGCACCCGCGTATCATCCACACGGTCGGCTTTGGTCAGCGCCACCGTCAGCGTCGGATTCCCGGTCAATTGCAGGATCGCCAGGTGTTCGCGCGTTTGCGCCATCACGCCATCGTCACAGGCTACCACCAGCAACGCATGATCGATTCCGCCCACGCCCGCCAGCATGTTTGAGAGAAACTTCTCGTGACCGGGAACATCGATAAAGCCCAGCACGCGCCCGTCTGGCTGCGGCCAGTAGGCATAGCCCAAGTCGATGGTCATGCCACGCTTTTTCTCTTCCGGCAGGCGATCGGCATTCACGCCGGTAATGGCCTGCAGCAGCGTCGTTTTCCCGTGGTCGACATGTCCGGCGGTCGCAATAATCATTTCAACAACATCTCCATAAACCGGGTCTCATCTTCAAGACAGCGTAAATCCAGCCACAGTCGGCCCTCGTAAATCCGGCCGATAACCGGAACCGGTAGCTCACGCCAGCGGGTCGCCAGGGCTTCAAGACGGCTTCCGCGGCCGTCGTGCGGTGTAAAGGTTAATGCCGCGCTGGGGAGCCGATCAACTGGTAAAGAGCCACTGCCGATTTGCGACAGGCAGGGCTGTACGCTCACCACAAACTCCGCACCATAGTGCGCGGCCAGCGGCGCCAGAAGCCGCTCCGCCTGAGACTGAATCGCGTCTTTGCGTCGGGTCAACAGGCGCAGCGTCGGCAGTTTCTCGGCCAGCGCTTCCGGGTGGAGATACAGACGCAACGTCGCTTCCAGCGCAGCAAGAGTCATTTTATCCGCCCGCAACGCACGTTTAAGCGGATGACGCTGCAATTGCGCAATCATCACTTTCTTACCGACGATGATCCCAGCCTGCGGACCGCCCAATAGCTTGTCGCCCGAGAAGCTCACCAGGCTGACACCCGCGGCAATCAACTGCTGCGGCATTGGCTCTTTCGGCAGGCCGTACTGGCTCAAATCGACCAGCGAACCACTACCAAGATCGGCCACAACAGGAATATCCAGCGCCTGGCCGATCTGGACCAGCTCCGTTTCATCAACAGAGTGGGTAAACCCTTCGATGCTGTAATTACTGGTATGTACCTTCATCAGCAGGCCGGTGATTTCATTTACCGCCTGGCGATAGTCATCGGCATGCGTCCGGTTAGTGGTTCCCACTTCATGTAGCGTACACCCAGCCTGACGCATCACATCCGGGATGCGAAACGCGCCGCCGATCTCCACCAGCTCACCGCGTGATACCACCACCTCTTTACCGGCGGCGGTGGCGGCCAGCATCAGCAGTACCGCCGCCGCGTTGTTATTCACAATGCAGGCATCTTCCGCGCCGGTGATACGGCACAGCAATTCCGCCAGTGCGCGGTCACGATGCCCGCGTCCCGCGCCGTCCAGATCATACTCCAGCGTCACCGGCGAGCGCATGGCCTGCGTGACAGCCGCGACGGCCTCTTCAGCCTGTAAAGCGCGACCCAGATTGGTATGTAACACCGTGCCCGTCAGGTTAATCACCGGGCGCAGCGCACTCTGGGCCTCTTTTTCCAGCCGAAGGTTCACCTCCTGCGCCCAGTCTTCACACCACGCTGGCAACGCCTGCGTGTCGCGTATCACCTCTCTTGCTTCATCAAGCAATTGACGAAGCAGATCAACGACACGGGTATGCCCGTGAGTCTCACGCAGGGTAAGAAATTCACTTTCACGCAATAAGCGATCAATGGCGGGAAGCTGACTATAGAGCGAACGGGTTTCGGTCGTCATGAAAAGGCCTGGCTGTTGGTGACCCTCCCCACAACGGGGAGGGATATCGACATAGAGGGGATTGTAACGTGAGATTGCCTGGACGGACAGAATATGAATCAAGCCTTTGGGGGTTCAGTGCGGGCAAAACTCTCGCGCTGAAACAGCGTCTCCACCAGCTTGACCAGGTGAGGTCGGCTCACGCACCAGCCCGGTGAGACGCGGCGGAAGTTGAGATAGCCCACCGCGCAGGCAATGGCGATGGTCGCCAGATCAACCGTGTCAGGTTTAATCGTCCCGTCGACCAGGTACGCTTCCAGCGCATCCAGACTGCGGTTAATTTTCTCGCGCTGGCGCAACAGTTCGGTTTCCGATTGCTGCGCGGCGGGACGTGCCTGCTCGCGCACCGACACCAGACCGGCGTCCATAATCCCATCGGCCAGTGCCTCAAGTTGACGGACTTTCAGCGAGGCCAGCGGTTCACGCGGCAGCATCGCTGGCGCAATATCCAGCAGTTCAATGTATTCGGCGATAATTGGCGAATCGAACCAGTACTCCCCATCGTCAGTCACCAGCGCCGGTACTTTTCCTAACGGATTGTACTGCGCGACGCCATTTTCCGCGTTGTAGGGCAGTTCATTAACAAATTCGAATGTGATGCCTTTTTCCAACAGCAGGATCGAAATTTTTCGTACAAACGGGCTGGTGTAGCTACCAATGAGTTTCATGATCAGTCCTTTTCGCCAACACAAAACAATGAGTATGGCTCACGCAGCGGGAAAAGGCAGGTGACGGCGTTCTCAATGATCCAAATAAAGGTAGTGCATCCAACTGGTCATGCGCAGTAACACCTTACGCATGACCGAAACATGGGCGAAATGGTCGGAATAGACTGCCACTTGCGCGTAGATGCCGTCGGGTAACGCATCCACATCGGCATTCGGGTCCAGTTCAATCGTCGCCAGGACGCCATCGGTCCCGGGCACCACCGTCAGGGACTGTAATGCTCCCTGAGCCTGATACGAGCCGCCCGGCACCACAGGCAATATGCTGGTCAACTTACCGTGAAAAACTTGCCCAGGAAGCGCGTTAAATACCACCTCCGCGTCGTCGCCGGGTTCAAGACGAAGCAGCGAGTTCTGCCGGAACTGAGCGACAATCTGCCGCTTTTGTTCGGGGATAAAGACCATCACCGGACGCAGCGGTAGCGCGGCAGCGTAGGTACCGGGTCGTATCAGCACCTGGGTGACGTAGCCGTTGCTGGGCGCGCGAATAATGGTCTGTTCGAGGTTGTATTTCGCCTCTGCCAATTGCGCCCTCAGGCTGGCAATCTGCGACTGTTCGCCGTTAACCATGCTGTCTAACTGGCTTTGAATTTGCACCTGCTCAGCCACTGAACCCTTCACCAGCGCATCCTGCGCCAGATAATTTTGCCGGGCGTTATCAATATCGCTTTCTGAGAAGGGGTTCACCCGCGCCTGGCTGCCCTTCAGGTAACGCTGATAATCTTTATACAGCCGATCGCGCTCCGCAGAGACCCGCGTCGTATTAGCCTGCGCTTCTGAGAGCTGGGCTTTCAGCGTCTGGATATTATGCGTGGCGGTCACCAGATCGGCCTGTAACCTGTCCACGCGCGCCTGATAGCGAACCGGGTCGAGTTTAAATAGCACTTCACCCTTTTTAATCAGTTGGTTATTTTTATCCGTCACCTCGCTGACAATTCCGGTAACCTGCGGCGTAACAGGAATGGAAATAACGGCTTTTTGCGCAGTAAAGGTATACGGATGGTTATAGTTCATTAACAGGATCAGGCCGCTGACCAGAAATACACCGCCTAATGCCGCCGTCGCCAGCGTCCATTGATTCACCGGTATGCGGAATATTTTGAAGACTGCCCACGCCAGCGCGACGTAGGTTAATACAATCAACAGATCCATGATTAACTCTCCGGAAACGTCGTATTGTCAGCCGTGTTAACTTCGGCCAGTTTTTTCTCGAGTTGTGTAATACGCGCAGATAACGCGGCAATTTCAGGATCAGGATCTTGTCCCGGCGACGTGATGTGATTATGCATCCCCCAGCCGCGTTCCGGTTGGTAGAGGGTTGCCCAAATCCACAAAAACGGCCAGATCACATGGAGCGTAAACAGACTCACCCAGCCTGCGGTATGAATAGCATCGGCATGCGGGTGGTTGCGTTTCTTCGCAATTAAATAGGGGATATCATGGATGGCAATAACGCCGTAAAAAATCACCAGAAAGACGAAAATCAGCACACCTAACGCGAAATAATTTAGAAACATATCCGCCTCGACTTCACGCCCATTTGAGTTTTTATTGCAGGCAGCCGAATGCAATTTGGCTGATGATTTGAACATAATGGGAGTTATGCATTTTCGCCATCACGCCAAAGACTATTTTTCACGCCAGATGGTTATTTAATGACATCAGGCCAAGTGACAACGAGAGGAATCTGCCCAGGATCACATCGGGACAAATCTGGATGAATATTTCTTGTGATTCAGATCACAAACATTCAACAAATAGCCAAATATAAAACGTGAATTACATCACAAATTAATGCCATTAATGGTTCAGAACGACGGTTTGTTGTTTTTTTACACAGCATTTTTGTGATTAATGTCACATCAATTACCTCCCTACCCCCTATATTTATGTGACACAAATCACATTAAAGGTCGCTGACTGGACAGCTTAACGATTCAGTGCCAGATTTCGCAGTATCTACAGGGTCCGGCTACCTCTGCCGCTACATTAACAAAACCTCGGGCTTCCAGCCTGCGCGATAGCAAACATAAGAAGGGGTGTTTTTATGTCATCCGATATTAAGATCAAGGTGCAAAGCTTTGGTCGATTCCTCAGCAATATGGTGATGCCAAATATCGGCGCGTTTATCGCGTGGGGTATTATCACTGCACTATTTATTCCGACAGGGTGGTTGCCAAACGAAACGCTGGCGAAGCTGGTTGGCCCAATGATCACCTATCTCCTGCCGCTGCTGATCGGTTATACCGGCGGTAGACTGGTGGGTGGCGAACGCGGCGGCGTGGTGGGCGCAATCACCACCATGGGCGTGATCGTCGGCGCAGACATGCCGATGTTCCTCGGTGCAATGATCGCCGGTCCTCTGGGCGGCTGGGCAATCAAACATTTCGATGGTTGGGTAGACGGTAAGATCAAATCCGGTTTTGAGATGCTGGTGAATAACTTCTCCGCTGGCATCATCGGTATGATCCTCGCCATTCTGGCATTCCTCGGCATTGGTCCAGCAGTTGAAGTTCTGTCGAAAGTGTTGGCTGCAGGCGTTAACTTCATGGTTGTCCATGACATGCTGCCGCTGGCGTCTATCTTCGTTGAACCAGCGAAAATCCTGTTCCTGAACAACGCTATCAACCACGGTATCTTCTCACCTCTGGGTATTCAGCAGTCCCATGAGTTGGGTAAATCCATCTTCTTCCTGATTGAAGCCAACCCGGGTCCGGGGATGGGTGTTCTGCTGGCGTACATGTTCTTTGGTCGCGGTAGCGCTAAACAGTCTGCAGGCGGTGCGGCAATCATCCACTTCCTGGGCGGTATCCACGAAATTTACTTCCCGTATGTGCTGATGAACCCGCGTCTGATCCTCGCCGTTATCCTCGGCGGTATGACGGGTGTGTTTACGCTGACTCTCCTGAATGGCGGTCTGGTTTCTCCGGCTTCTCCGGGTTCAATCCTGGCAGTGCTGGCGATGACGCCAAAAGGCGCCTACTTCGCTAACATCGCGGCAATCTGTGCGGCGATGGCGGTCTCCTTCGTTGTCTCTGCCATTCTGCTGAAAACCAGCAAAGTGAAAGAAGACGATGACATTGAAGCGGCGACCCGCCGTATGCATGACATGAAAGCAGAATCCAAAGGCGGTACTCCGCTGTCTGCTGGCGATGTCACCAACGACCTGAGCCACGTGCGTAAAATCATCGTTGCCTGTGATGCCGGTATGGGTTCCAGCGCAATGGGCGCCGGCGTACTGCGTAAGAAAGTGCAGGATGCCGGTCTGAGCCAGATCTCGGTCACCAACAGCGCGATTAACAACCTGCCGCCGGATGTTGACCTGGTCATCACTCACCGCGATCTCACCGAACGTGCAATGCGTCAGGTTCCGCAGGCGCAGCATATTTCGCTGACCAACTTCCTCGACAGCGGCCTGTACTCCAGCCTGACCGAGCGTCTGGTTGCCGCTCAGCGCCACACTGACAATGAAGTCAAAGTCCGCGACAGCCTGAAAGACAGCTTTGACGAAGGGGATAACAACCTGTTCAAACTGGGTGCGGAGAATATCTTCCTCGGACGTACGGCAACGACCAAAGAAGAAGCGATTCGCTTCGCCGGTGAGCAGTTGGTGAAAGGCGGTTATGTTGAGCCAGAATATGTCGATGCGATGCTGGAACGTGAGAAACTGACCCCAACCTATCTGGGTGAGTCTATCGCCGTTCCGCACGGTACCGTTGAAGCGAAAGACCGCGTACTGAAAACCGGCGTCGTGTTCTGCCAGTATCCGCAAGGCGTTCGTTTCGGTGAAGAAGACGACGACATCGCCCGTCTGGTGATCGGTATCGCCGCTCGCAACAACGAGCACATTCAGGTGATTACCAGCCTGACCAACGCGCTGGATGACGAATCCGTCATCGAACGCCTGGCTAACACCACCAGCGTTGATGAAGTGCTGGCGCTGCTGGCAGGTCGTAAGTAAACCCCGAGGCCCGGTGACACTGCGCTTATCGGGCCGACCCAATCCTCTCCTTTGCGGAGAGGGTTTGGGTGAGGGAGCAACAGATAACCCCTCACCCCAGCCCTCTCGGGTAAAAACATTAATGAAGGTTACTACTATGAAAGCATTACATTTTGGCGCAGGTAATATCGGTCGTGGCTTTATCGGCAAACTGCTGGCGGACGCGGGGATACAACTGACATTCGCTGATGTAAATCAGGTCGTGCTCGACGCCCTGAATGCCCGTCATAGCTACCAGGTTCACGTTGTGGGTGAAAATGAGCAGGTGGATACCGTGACTGGCGTCAATGCGGTAAGCAGCATTGGCGATGATGTTGTTGAGCTGATCGCCCAGGTTGACCTGGTCACCACGGCCGTTGGCCCGGTCGTGCTGGAGCGCATCGCTCCGGCCATCGCCAAAGGCCTGGTCAAACGCAAAGCGCAAGGGATCACCACCCCGCTGAACATCATCGCCTGTGAAAATATGGTACGAGGCACCACTCAACTGAAAGGTCATGTGCTGAACGCGCTGGCTGAAGACGACAAAGCCTGGGTTGACACCCATGTCGGCTTCGTGGATTCCGCCGTTGACCGCATCGTGCCGCCGTCAGCCTCTGCGACCCACGACCCGCTGGAAGTGACTGTCGAAACCTTCAGCGAGTGGATCGTTGACCAGACCCAGTTCAAAGGCGAGCTGCCGAACATCCCGGGAATGGAATTAACTGATAACCTGATGGCATTTGTCGAACGTAAACTCTTCACGCTGAACACCGGGCATGCTATAACCGCGTACCTCGGAAAATTGACCGGTCATCAGACCATCCGCGACGCGATTCTCGACGAGAAAATCCGCGCAGTGGTCAAAGGGGCAATGGAAGAGAGCGGCGCGGTGCTGATCAAACGCTACGGTTTTGATGCCGACAAGCATGCGGCATACATTCAGAAAATCCTCGGTCGTTTTGAAAACCCGTATCTGAAAGATGACGTTGAGCGCGTTGGTCGCCAGCCGCTGCGTAAACTGAGCGCGGGTGACCGTTTAATCAAACCGTTGCTGGGTACGCTGGAATACCATTTGCCGCACGCTAACCTGGTCAAAGGGATTGCTGCCGCGATGCACTTCCGTAGCGAAGACGATCCGCAGGCGCAGGAGCTGGCCGCGCTGATCGCCGAGAAAGGCCCACAGACTGCGCTGGCCCAGATTTCCGGGCTGGATATCAACAGCGATGTCGTTGCCGAGGCCGTTAGCGCATATAACGCAAAGTAATGATGCTGGAACTGGCGCAGGAGCCCCTGCGCCTGATTAATAGATTGTCAGATATGCAGGCAATAATGGAACAAACCCAGGCCTTTGAAAATCGTGTGCTTGAGCGTCTGAATGCTGGCAAAACCGTACGGAGCTTCCTGATCACCGCCGTGGAGTTACTCACCGAGGCGGTAAACATTCTGGTGCTTCAGGTGTTTCGCAAAGATGACTACGCAGTGAAGTACGCTGTAGAACCGTTACTCGACGGCGACGGACCGCTGGGCGATCTGTCTGTGCGCCTGAAACTGATCTACGGTCTGGGCGTCCTCAGTCGTCCTGAATATGAAGACGCAGAGCTGCTGATGGCGATGCGCGAAGAGATGAATCATGACGGCAATGAGTATGCCTTTACGGATGATGAGATTCTCGGGCCGTTCGGTGAACTGCACTGCGTACTGGCGCTGCCACCCCCGCCGCAGTTTGACGCCGCCGACCCCAGTTTGTACGCCATGCAAACCCAGCGCTACCAGCAAGCGGTGCGCTCGACGATGGTTCTCTCCCTGACTGAGCTGATTTCTAAAATCAGCTTAAAAAAAGCCTTCCAGAAGTAGGCCTCGCTCTGCCTGCTACTCCTTTTCCTGCACGGGTTGATACAGACGCCGGTAATAATTCAGTCGTTGCAGGTACATCTGCGCATTTTCTGCAGGCACTTCGCTCGGAACGTCATCACGCGCAGGCATTTTATTCAGATACTCTTTAAACGCCTGACTTGAGGCCATAAAATCCACAGCTTTATCAATCAGAAGCGGAACATTCTCGCCTATTTTTGCCATGTTATCTCCTCCATGCGGTCCCGCCGTGCTTAAGCGCAACGGTCAATTTTAGTGTAGGATCGCCCGCGTCATAACATTAAGGAAAACGTGCTTAATCCATTGGCGGCAAATTATCTCTTACATGATCCTGTTATGGTCTAAAATGTTTAATTAATCAGTCAGTTATAAAAATAGTTAGCAAATGAATACTCGCGTTATTTGATTATTATTATCCCATTAGTTGTGAATAAACCCGCTCTGCGCGCATACTATAGGCCATTCACTATATTTCTATCAGAAGCCATCCCATGAAAGAAGTCGAAAAAAACGAAATCAAACGTCTGAGCGATCGCCTCGACGCTATCCGCCACCAGCAGGCCGATCTGTCCCTGGTTGAAGCCGCCGATAAATACGCTGAGCTGGAAAAAGAGAAAGCCACACTGGAAGCAGAAATCGCCCGTCTGCGTGACGTTCACAGTCAAAAACTGAGCAAAGAGGCGCAGAAACTGATGAATCTGCCGTACCGTCGTGCGATCAGCAAAAAAGAGCAGGCCGATATGGGCAAGCTGAAGAAAAGCGTGCGCGGTCTGGTAGTGGTTCATCCAATGACCGCCTTAGGCCGCGAAATGGGCCTGCAAGAGATGACTGGCTTCGCAAAGACCGAGTTTTGATTTTTTATACCGGGCAGCACGTCCGCTGTCCGGTCCTCCCTTAATTGGCCCTACCAATCCCCTTCAGTTACGACCACTGGTTCACAATTCATTAATTTAAGCCTACACTGCCGTTGCCAATAAATAACATTTGATTAACCATTCGTTGTCATTATCCCTACACAACAATATTGGCTGGACCACTTTTACACATAATGTGACGAAAAGATGAGCACAGACTCACTGCATTGTGCGTGTGGTCCTCAGGAGACCTGCAATGAATCTCTGGCAACAAAACTACGATCCGGCCGGTAACATCTGGCTTTCCAGTCTGATCGCATCGCTCCCGATTCTGTTTTTCTTTTTCGCGCTGATTAAGCTCAAGCTGAAAGGCTATGTTGCCGCTTCGTGGACGGTGGTGATCGCGCTGGCCGTGGCGCTGCTCTTCTACAAAATGCCGGTCGATCACGCACTGGCCTCGGTGATGTACGGTTTCTTCTACGGTCTATGGCCGATTGCCTGGATCATTATCGCCGCAGTGTTTGTTTACAAAATCTCGGTGAAAACCGGGCAGTTCGACATCATCCGCTTGTCCATTCTGTCGATTACCCCTGACCAGCGTTTGCAAATGCTGATCGTCGGCTTCTCATTTGGCGCCTTCCTCGAAGGGGCGGCGGGATTTGGTGCCCCCGTTGCCATCACTGCCGCGCTGCTGGTAGGTCTCGGGTTTAACCCGCTGTATGCCGCTGGACTGTGCCTGATCGTCAATACCGCGCCCGTGGCGTTTGGTGCCATGGGGATCCCGATTCTGGTCGCCGGCCAGGTGACCGGGCTGGACAGCTTTGAAATCGGCCAGATGGTGGGTCGTCAGTTACCGTTCCTGACAATTATCGTACTGTTCTGGATCATGGCGATCATGGATGGCTGGCGCGGCGTGAAAGAGACCTGGCCTGCGGTCATGGTGGCGGGTGGTTCATTCGCTATTGCTCAGTACCTCAGCTCCAACTTTATCGGCCCGGAATTGCCGGACATCATCTCCTCGCTGGTCTCGCTGGTCTGTCTGACGCTGTTCCTGAAACGCTGGCAGCCGGTTCGCATCTTCCGCTTTGGCGATATGGGCGCATCACAAGTTGATCAGACGCTGGCACGCACGAACTATACCGCCGGACAGGTTGTTCGCGCCTGGTCGCCGTTTTTGTTCCTGACGGCCACCGTAACCCTCTGGAGCGTGCCGCCGTTTAAAGCCCTGTTCGCTCCCGGCGGCGCGCTGTACGACTGGGTGATTAACATCCCGGTCCCGTTCCTCGACAAACTGGTTGCCCGCATGCCGCCCGTGGTTCACGAAGCCACCGCCTACGCGGCAGTGTATAAATTTGACTGGTTCTCCGCGACCGGCACCGCCATCCTGTTCGCCGCACTGCTGTCAATCGTCTGGCTGAAGATGAAGCCTTCCGCCGCCATTCAGACCTTCGGCAGCACGCTGAAGGAACTGGCGCTGCCGATCTACTCCATCGGGATGGTGCTGGCCTTTGCGTTTATCTCCAACTATTCCGGGCTCTCTTCGACGCTGGCGTTAGCGCTGGCGCACACGGGCAGCGCCTTTACCTTCTTCTCGCCGTTCCTCGGCTGGCTGGGGGTATTCCTGACCGGTTCAGATACCTCATCTAACGCGCTGTTTGCCGCCCTGCAGGCAACTGCCGCACAGCAAATCGGCGTGTCCGATGTGCTGATGGTGGCGGCCAATACCACCGGTGGCGTCACCGGAAAAATGATTTCGCCACAGTCCATCGCCATCGCCTGTGCGGCGGTCGGACTGGTCGGCAAAGAGTCGGATCTGTTCCGTTTTACCGTCAAACACAGCCTGATTTTCACCTGCATGGTGGGCGTGATCACCACGCTTCAGGCTTACGTCTTAACCTGGATGATTCCATGATCGTGATGCCCAGACGCCTGTCGGACGAGGTTGCCTCTCGTGTGCGGGCGCTGATTGAAGAACAACAGCTGGAAGCGGGCATGAAATTGCCCGCCGAGCGCCAACTGGCGGTACAGCTTGGCGTCTCGCGTAACTCGCTGCGCGAAGCGCTGGCAAAGCTCGTCAGCGAAGGTGTGCTACTCAGCCGTCGCGGCGGCGGCACGTTTGTCCGCTGGCAGCATGAAGAGTGGTCTGAACAGAACATTGTTCAGCCGCTGAAAACCCTGATGGCCGACGACCCGGATTACAGTTTCGATATTCTCGAAGCCCGACACGCCATCGAAGCCAGTACGGCCTGGCATGCGGCGATACGCGCCACCACGGCCGACAAAGAGAAAATCAAACTCTGCTTTGACGCCACGCTCAGCGAAGACCCGGATCTTGCCTCACAGGCCGACGTTCGTTTTCATCTGGCTATCGCCGAAGCCTCGCATAACGTGGTGCTGTTACAAACGATGCGCGGGTTCTTCGACGTTCTGCATTCGTCGGTGAAGCAAAGCCGACAGCGCATGTATCTCGTTCCGCCCGTCTTTTCCCGGCTGACGGAGCAACATCAGGCCGTACTGGATGCCATTCTCGCGGGCGACGCCGACGGCGCGCGTAAGGCGATGATGGCGCACCTCAGTTTCGTCCATACCACCATTAAACAATTTGATGAAGACCAGGCTCGCCAGGCGCGCATTACCCGTCTGCCCGGCGACCACAATGAAAATCCCAGGGAGAACAAAGCATGATTATTTCAGCCGCCAGCGATTATCGCGCCGCAGCCCAGCGCATTCTGCCCCCGTTCCTGTTTCACTACATCGACGGCGGCGCGTATGCGGAGCATACCCTGCGGCGTAACGTGGAAGACTTATCGGACGTGGCGCTACGCCAGCGCGTGCTGAAAAACATGTCTGACTTGAGCCTGGAAACCACGCTGTTTAACGAAAAACTGTCGATGCCCGTGGCGCTGGCGCCGGTCGGGCTGTGCGGCATGTATGCCCGCCGTGGCGAAGTGCAGGCTGCAGCGGCAGCCGATGCGAAAGGGATCCCGTTTACCCTTTCCACCGTCTCCGTGTGCCCGATAGAAGAAGTCGCGCCCACTATTAACCGTCCGATGTGGTTCCAGTTGTATGTTCTGCGCGACCGTGGATTCATGCGTAATGCGCTGGAACGCGCAAAAGCGGCGGGCTGCTCAACGCTGGTCTTTACGGTCGATATGCCGACGCCGGGGGCACGCTATCGTGACGCTCACTCCGGGATGAGCGGCCCGAATGCCGCGCTGCGTCGCTACTGGCAGGCGGTCACTCATCCACAGTGGGCGTGGGACGTCGGTCTGAACGGTCGTCCTCACGATCTCGGCAATATCTCCGCTTACCTCGGCAAGCCAACCGGACTGGAAGATTACATCGGCTGGCTGGCAAACAACTTTGATCCGTCAATTTCATGGAAGGACCTTGAGTGGATCCGGGAGTTCTGGGATGGTCCGATGGTGATCAAAGGGATCCTCGATCCGGAAGACGCCCGCGACGCCGTTCGCTTTGGTGCAGATGGGATTGTGGTCTCTAACCACGGAGGCCGTCAGTTGGACGGCGTGCTCTCTTCCGCGCGCGCACTGCCCGCCATTGCCGATGCGGTGAAAGGCGATATCGCCATTCTCGCGGACAGCGGTATCCGTAACGGGCTGGACGTGGTGCGAATGATTGCGCTGGGCGCAGATACCATTTTGCTGGGCCGTGCGTATCTGTACGCGCTGGCGACGGCAGGTCAGGCGGGAGTGGCAAACTTGCTGAATCTGATTGAAAAAGAGATGAAAGTTGCCATGACGCTGACCGGTGCGAAATCCATCACCGACATCAGCAAGGATTCCCTGGTACAGGAAATCAACAAGCTCCCTGCCGCACTGGCACCGCTATCGCAAGGTGATGCGGCGTAATGAAAGTGTTATTCTGCCCCCCGTAATTAAGGGGGCAGCATGCTCAACATCGTCTTATTTGAACCAGAAATCCCGCCGAACACGGGCAACATCATTCGTCTGTGCGCAAACACAGGCTTTCGTCTGCATATTATTGAGCCTATGGGCTTTACCTGGGACGACAAACGCCTGCGCCGCGCGGGACTGGATTATCATGAATTTACTGCGGTGGTTCGCCATCATGATTACGCTGCATTTCTCGAAGCTGAAAAACCGCAGCGCATGTTCGCGCTGACGACCAAGGGCACGCCTGCACACAGCGCGGTGAGCTATCAGGATGGCGACTATCTGATGTTTGGTCCGGAGACGCGCGGTCTGCCAGCCAGCATTCTCGATGCCCTGCCCGCTGAACAAAAAATACGTATTCCGATGATGCCGGACAGCCGCAGTATGAACCTGTCAAATGCCGTGTCGGTGGTGGTGTATGAGGCGTGGCGCCAGTTGGGATATCCTGGCGCAGTCTTGCGCACACTTTGAATCGTCGGATGGCGGCTGTCGCCTTATCCGACCTACGGTTTTGTAGGCCCGGTAAGCACAGCGCCACCGGGCAAGAGATCAAATACCGTCGCCGTACTCAAACGTATGGTGTATCCCGTTGAAATGCTGATCCATATCCATTGACGGCTTATCGCTGTCTGGCTTACCGACAATGCGCGCCGGGACGCCAGCGGCGGTGGTGTGCGGCGGAACGGGCTGTAACACCACGGAACCGGCGCCAATTTTTGCCCCACGTCCGACTTCGATATTGCCGAGGATTTTCGCCCCCGCGCCAATCATCACGCCTTCACGAATTTTGGGATGACGATCGCCACTGGTTTTACCGGTACCGCCGAGGGTGACCGATTGCAGGATCGACACGTCATCTTCGATCACCGCCGTCTCACCGACGACAATGCCGGTGGCATGATCGAGCATGATCCCACGACCAATCTTCGCCGCGGGGTGAATATCCACCTGGAACGTCACGGAGACCTGGTTTTGCAGGAAGATTGCCAGCGCGCGGCGGCCTTCATTCCATAACCAGTGACCAATACGGTAGGCCTGCAAGGCATGAAAACCTTTCAGGTACAAAAGCGGAGTGGAGTATTTATCGACCGCCGGGTCACGCGTGCGGACGGCCTGAATATCACAGGCTGCTGAGGCGATCATTTCCGGGTCTGCTGCGTACGCTTCTTCGACCACTTCACGGATCGCAATGGCGGGCATAATGGGCGATGCCAGTTTGTTCGCCAGCATGTAGCTTAGCGCACTGCCCAGATTCTCATGCTTGAGTAGCGTTGCGTGGTAAAAACTGGCCAGCATAGGCTCACAGTCTGCCAGAGCGCGGGCTTCGGTTTTTATATTGTTCCAGACGATATCCAGTTCTTCACACGGCATTGCGGGCTCCAGGTAATGAGGCTAACGACCGGCCCGTTCTTCGCGGGCCGGGTCATTTTTTAAAAACGGATCCTTGAGACTAGTGGCTGCTTCGCTCATCCTTGCGTGCACGACCTAATAACGTCAATGCTGCCTCGCGCGCGTTTTTTCCGCAATATAATACTTGATAAATTTCCTCGGTTATTGGCATTTCGACACCAAAACGGTGCGCCAACTCGCGAACTTCTTTTGTATTGCGGTAGCCTTCAACCACCTGTCCAATCTTGTCCTGCGCGCCTTGTACATCCATGCCCTGACCGAGCATCATGCCAAAACGGCGGTTGCGCGACTGGTTGTCGGTACAGGTCAGCACCAGATCGCCTAACCCGGCCATTCCCATAAAGGTCTGGGGATCGGCGCCCAGCGCCGCGCCCAGACGCGACATCTCTGTCAAGCCACGCGTAATTAGCGCAGTACGGGCGTTAGCGCCAAAACCAATGCCGTCAGACATTCCTGCGCCGATCGCAATCACGTTCTTCACCGCGCCGCCCAACTGAACGCCGATAAAATCCGGGTTGCTGTAGACACGGAAACTCTTACCGCAGTGCAGCAGTTGCTGTAAGTCATCAGCAAAGGTGTCGTCAGTGGAGGCCAGGGAGATGGCCGTCGGCATGCCTGCCGCCAGCTCTTTCGCGAACGTCGGTCCGGAAATCACTGCCAGCGGGATTTTATCGCCCAGCGCTTCACGGGCAACATCCTGCAACAGGCGTCCCGTCTCTGCTTCCAGCCCTTTGGTTGCCCAGACCAGACGCGCGTCAGGACGCAGCAGAGGCTTAATCTGTCGCAATACTTCGCCAAAGACATGGCTTGGCACGACCACCAGAATATCGCGGCTGGCCGCCAGCGCAGTAGCTAAGTCGCTTTCGAGGCGTAACGTATCGGGGAAAGGCACATCCGGGAGGAACGCGACATTGCAGCGATCGTGCTCAAGGGTCGCGATATGTTTAGGATCGTGGCCCCACAGGACAACCTGGTGGCCATTTCTTGCCAGGGTGATGGCAAGAGCGGTGCCGTACGAGCCGGCACCGATCACAGTCATTGAAGCATTACTTTGGTTCATCAGGCATCCTGATGTTCTTCAGTACCTTCGCCAGCCTGCTGCTGTAAATAGTTCATGAACAGCGCATCAAAGTTAACCGGCGCAAGGTTCAGTTGCGGGAACGTACCGCGTGAAACCAGGCTGGTGATGCATTCGCGGGCATACGGGAACAGAATGTTCGGGCAGTATGCGCCCAGGCAATGCGCCATCTGGGTGCCTTCGATTCCGCTGATAGAGAAGATACCGCCTTGCTGAACTTCGCACAGGAACGCCGTTTCTTCACCGAGGGAAGCCGTTACGGTAACACGCAGCACCACTTCGTATACGTCATCTGCCAGTTGAGTAGATGCTGTATCCAGATCAAGTTTAACCTCTGGCTGCCAATCTTTCTGAAAAACATGCGGCGCATTTGGCGCTTCGAAAGAGACATCTTTGGTGTAAATACGCTGGATCTGGAAAGCCATTTCGGTGTTGTTTTGTTCTGACATGTGTAGAAAACCCTTTAGTGTTGTCCTTAAATAGCGCTTGATGCCAATAACATGGCCCAGCGTTAGCTCAGCAGGGGATCAAGTCCACCACGCGCATCCAACGCATACAAGTCATCACAGCCGCCAATGTGCTGTGCATCAATAAAAATCTGTGGAACCGTCGTACGACCGCTGCGCTTGATCATCTCTTCACGCTTCACGGCATCGCCGTCGATCGGCAGTTCCTGGAAGCTCACACCCTTGCTGTTCAGCAGCGCTTTCGCACGATGGCAAAACGGGCAGGTTGCTTTAGTGTAGATCTCGATATTGGCCATACTTATCTCCAAATTCGTTTACGTCGGGAAAATTATTTCCCACGAACCAGCGGCAGATTCTCACCGCTCCAGCCCGCAACGCCTTCTTTCAGCACAGACACGTTCTCAAAGCCCGCTTTGATCAGCGCGTTTGCCGCTTCCTGGCACTGCATGCCGGAACCATCGACCACGATAACCGGTTTGTCTTTGTGTTTTTCCAGCTCGCCCACGTTGTTCGCTTTGATTTCGCTCGGCAGCAGGTTAATGGAACCCGCGATATGGCCTTTGCGGAAATCGTCACGCTGACGTAAATCCACGATAACGGCGTCTTCTTTGTTGATACGACGCGTGGCTTCGCCGCGAGTGATGACCTTAACTTTCGACGTCAGGCCTTTAAACGTGGTGAACAAAACCGCCACCAGTAACGCAATCCAGGCGATACTCAGTATGGGATGGCGGCTAACAAATTGCATAATTTCTTGCATGGGGGGTAACAACTCCCGACTCAGTGATTAAAAAAACCAGGACAGGAGTATACCTGCGCGTTGGCGCAAATACAGCCAGCGCGTGCAATGGATTGCATTTTTGCGGGGCACTACGGAAAAAAAAGTGCAAATCCGTACCATCCGTGAACCAGCCTGCCCCATTCTTTGATCTTCTGAGGCTATTTTATCGATTCAGCTGTAGTAAAATTACGCAATTATTTTTGTCTCTTGAGTGTGAGGTTTCGCAATGTCGGTTTCTAAAAAACCTATGGTACTGGTGATTCTGGATGGCTATGGCTACCGTGAAGACAGCCAGGATAACGCCATTTTTAATGCCAAAACCCCGGTAATGGATGTGCTGTGGGCAAAACGCCCGCATACCCTGATCGATGCTTCCGGTCTGGAAGTGGGCCTGCCCGATCGTCAGATGGGTAACTCCGAAGTCGGTCACGTTAACCTGGGCGCGGGCCGCATCGTGTATCAGGACCTGACCCGTCTGGACGTTGAAATTAAAGAACGCACTTTCTTTGCCAACCCAACGCTGACCGCCGCGGTTGACCAGGCGAAAAACGCCGGTAAAGCCGTGCACATCATGGGTCTGCTCTCTGCCGGTGGCGTCCATAGCCACGAAGATCACATCATGGCGATGGTTGAACTGGCCGCTGAGCGTGGCGCAGAAAAAATCTATCTGCATGCTTTCCTCGATGGCCGCGATACGCCGCCACGCAGCGCTGAGTCATCACTGAAAAAATTCGAAGAGAAATTTGCCGCGCTGGGCAAAGGTCGCGTCGCCTCTATCATTGGCCGGTACTATGCGATGGACCGCGACAACCGTTGGGATCGCGTGGAGAAAGCGTATGACCTGATGACGCTGGCGCAGGGTGAATTCCAGGCTAATACCGCCGTTGAAGGTCTGCAGGCCGCCTATGCCCGCGATGAAAACGATGAATTCGTGAAAGCCACCGTGATCCGCGCCACAGGCCAGGCCGATGCCGCGATGGAAGACGGCGACGCGCTCATTTTCATGAACTTCCGTGCTGACCGCGCGCGTGAAATCACCCGTGCTTTTGTTAACGCCGACTTCGACGGCTTCGCGCGCAAGAAAGTGGTTAATCTGAACTTCGTGATGCTAACCGAATACGCTGCGGACATCAAAACGGCCGTTGCCTATCCGCCCGCCTCGCTGGCGAACACGTTTGGCGAGTGGATGGCGAAGAATGACAAAACGCAGCTGCGTATCTCTGAAACCGAAAAATACGCCCACGTCACCTTCTTCTTCAACGGCGGCGTTGAAGAACCGTTCACCGGTGAAGACCGCATCCTGATCAACTCACCGAAAGTGGCGACCTACGATCTGCAGCCGGAAATGAGCTCCGCAGAGCTGACCGAAAAACTGGTGGCCGCTATCGAAAGCGGGAAATACGACACCATCATCTGTAACTACCCGAACGGCGACATGGTCGGTCATACCGGTGTGATGGAAGCGGCGGTTAAAGCGGTTGAAGCGCTGGACCACTGTGTTGAGCAGGTGGCAAAAGCGGTTGAGTCCGTTGGCGGTCAACTGCTGATCACCGCTGACCACGGCAACGCCGAGCAAATGCGCGATCCGGCAACCGGTCAGGCGCACACCGCGCACACTAACCTGCCGGTTCCGCTGATTTATGTCGGCAACAAAAATGTGAAAGCGGTGGAAGGCGGCAAACTTTCCGATATCGCCCCCACCATGTTGACGCTAATGGGCATGGAAATCCCGCAAGAGATGACTGGTAAGCCGCTGTTCATCGTGGAATAATCCTTCCCCATGAGGGGAAAGACGATAAATAGCGAAAATGGGGCCATGAAACCAAGACGGTTTTCAGTCAGGCCCTTGATTTACGCCAGCGTGGTGAGCGCTGGCGTATTGTTGTGCGCCTTTTCCGCCCACGCGGATGACCGCGATCAGCTTAAATCCATTCAGGCAGATATCGCCGCCAAAGAACGTGCTGTTCGTCAGCAACAGCAACAACGTTCTGGCCTGCTTGCGCAACTGAAGGCGCAGGAAGAGGCCATCTCCGCCGCCGCACGCCAGTTACGTGAAACGCAAAACACGCTTGCGCAGCTGAACAAACAAATCGATGAGATGAATGCTTCTATTGCGAAGCTGGAACGGCAGAAAGCCAACCAGGAGCGCAGCCTCGCCGCGCAGCTGGATGCCGCGTTTCGCCAGGGTGAACACACGGGTATTCAGCTTATCCTCAGCGGTGAAGAGAGCCAGCGCGGTCAGCGTTTGCAGGCCTACTTTGGTTATCTGAACCAGGCGCGCCAGGAGACGATCAACGAGTTGAAGCAGACTCGCGAAGAGGTCGCCGCCCAGCGTGCCGAACTGGAAGAGAAGCAGAGTCAGCAACAGACGCTGCTGTATGAACAGCGCGCCCAGCAGGCGAAGCTTGAACAGGCGCGTAACGAACGTAAGAAAACCCTCGCCGGGCTGGAATCCTCCATTCAGCAAGGCCAGCAACAGCTCAGTGAACTGCGCGCCAACGAATCCCGTTTGCGTAACAGCATTGCCCGTGCCGAGGCGGCCGCCAAAGCCCGTGCCGAACGCGAAGCACGCGAGGCGGAAGCGGTACGTAATCGCCAGAAAGAGGCCACCCGCAAAGGCACCACGTACAAGCCCACAGACAGTGAGAAATCGCTGATGTCGCGTACCGGCGGTCTGGGTTCGCCACGCGGCCAGGCATTCTGGCCCGTTCGCGGTCCCACGCTGCATCGCTATGGCGAACAACTGCAAGGTGAGCTACGTTGGAAGGGGATGGTTATCGGTGCGTCTGAAGGCACTGAAGTGAAAGCCATTGCCGATGGTCGCGTCATTCTGGCGGACTGGCTGCAGGGATACGGACTGGTCGTCGTCGTTGAACACGGCAAGGGCGACATGAGTCTTTATGGCTACAACCAGAGTGCGCTGGTCAGTGTCGGTACGCAGGTTCGCGCCGGCCAGCCGATTGCGCTGGTAGGTAGCAGCGGGGGTCAGGGTCGACCGTCGCTCTATTTCGAAATTCGTCGCCAGGGTCAGGCCGTCAATCCACAACCGTGGTTGGGAAGATAAGTTTTGCCTCAGTTTCGTCGTACTGTTCTTTCATTCGCCAGCCTGCTGGCATTCGCCTCCCCTGTTTTTGCTGGCAAACTCGCCATCGTCATTGACGATTTTGGCTACCGCCCACATTACGAGAATCAGGTGCTGGCGATGCCCTCTCAAATCTCCGTCGCCGTGCTACCCAATGCGCCTCATGCGCGCGAAATGGCGACCAAAGCGCATAACAGCGGTCATGAAGTGCTGATCCATCTGCCGATGGCACCGCTGAGTAAACAGCCGCTGGAGAAAGACACCCTACGTCCGGAGATGAGCAGCGACGAAATTGAACGGATCATTCGCGAGGCGGTTGGCAAAGTGCCTTACGCGGTGGGGCTCAACAACCACATGGGCAGCGCAATGACTTCCAGCCTGTTTGGTATGCAAAAAGTGATGCAGGCGCTGGAACGCTACGATCTCTATTTTCTCGACAGTATGACCATCGGTAACAGTCAGGCGATGCGTGCCGCATCCGGAACCAGCGTAAAGGTGATTAAGCGGAAAGTGTTTCTCGACGACACGCAAAACGACGCGGACATTCGCCGCCAGTTTACCCGCGCGATTGATCTGGCACGCCGCAACGGTTCTGCCATCGCGATAGGCCACCCTCATCCGTCGACGGTACGTGTGTTACAGCAAATGGTGTATAACCTGCCAGCCGACATCACCCTTGTCCGTCCGAGCAGCCTGCTCAATGAGCCGCAGGTAGATACCTCCACGCCGAATTTGACACCGCCGAAAACCAACGACGCCCCGCGAAATCCATTCCGCGGCGTGGCGTTGTGTAAAGCGAAGAAACCTGTAGAACCGGTCTATACCAGTCGATTCTTCAGCGTGTTAAGCGAAAGCATCAGTCAGAGCACGCTGGTGAACTGGTTCCAGAATCAGTGGCAAGGCTGGGGAAAATCGCCCCGCGATAACAGCGTTAACCCAGGTTAAGCGCTTTACGTGCAGTACGATGGTGCGAACGCGTTTTGTCGCGCCATTGGTACAATCTCACTGACCACAGTAACGCCTGATAGGCGACCTTGGCGCTGCGCACGTTCATTATCATACGTTTATACATCCCCGAGGTAAAAATCTCGGCAATCATTCGCTGACGCGTCAAAATATCGGGTTCTTTGCGCACGGAATGACAAACACGCAATGCTTCATACGTTATTTGTTGATGAAATTCAGGATAGATAGTAATCCTGTCTGCGTAATTCCGATTCAGCTTCTCTAATAAGCGGGTAATCTTAATGTAATGTCGCTGATAGTTCAGGTTTTTATTACCCTGACGTTTCAGTCGGCTGACAGAATTATTATGTAAGAAATATTTATACAAGGATTCTTCCGTATAACGCGCACGCAGCGCGTTAAACATAAATTCCGTGGTCCACACAATATCCTGATGATGTAATCCGGGAATAAAGCGGATGTTATTCTTTTCAATCACATCCCGACGATAAACCCCCATCCACACCACGTGGGTCCAGCGGCGGGATGAAAGCGCCATACGCAGCCAGTCAGGACCGGTGAGTACGCCGGTTGAACGGATCCGGTCGGTCGGAATAGATTGCCAGGTCACGCCGGTATCCCGCTCGCTCCAGTCGGCATTGCACTGCGCGACGTCCAGATCGTCCTCCAGCGCCATTGTCATTAGCGTTTCGTACATGTGCGGATAGACGAGGTCATCGGCATCAACAAATGCGATGTACTTACCACTCGCCACCTCCATCCCGCGGTTACGGGCGACCGATGCTCCGGCATTCGCCTGGTGGAGCAGTCGTACATGAGGATAGTTTTCGGCGTAATACTTTGCTATATCAACAGAATTATCCGTTGACCCGTCATTGACAATAATAATTTCCAGGGCAGTCCATGTTTGCGCGATGAGAGATTCCATGCAGGCTTTAAAATCATTACCCGCATTATATAACGGGATAATAACACTGAGTCTGTTTGTACTTTTCATCATAATAAATTACCGAATGCCTTTGAAGTTATCCGCCTTTTTACAGCCTTTGTATTAAGAAACGATTAAGGCTGATAATAATATTTGTAAAGGCTCCAGGAGACTTCAGCTTAGGGGCATCAGGTAAACAGCAATATAAGACTACGACGCAATTACGAATTATTTATGACAATGACAATTCTTTACAGCTTTCCAGATATTCCTCAGGAAATAAGGCCGGATTTTCCGGCCTTATCTGATTAATTCCAGCTGAGAATGACTTTCCCGGACTGGCCTGAACGCATGGCGTCAAAGCCTTTCTGGAACTCATCAATCGAGAAGCGGTGGGTGATGATCGGCGACAGATCCAGACCAGACTGAATCAGCGCGGCCATCTTGTACCAGGTTTCGAACATCTCGCGGCCGTAAATGCCTTTAATGAACAGCCCCTTAAAGATCACCTTCGTCCAGTCGATAGACATGTCTGAGGGAGGAATGCCCAGCATCGCAATCCGACCACCGTGATTCATGGTGTCAAGCATCGCGCGGAATGCTGGCGGCGCACCGGACATCTCCAGGCCAACATCAAACCCTTCAGTCATGCCCAGTTCGTCCATCACCTCATTCAGGCTCTCTTTCGACACGTTGACTGCGCGGGTGATACCCATCTTACGCGCCAGTTCAAGACGGTATTCGTTCACGTCGGTGATCACCACGTTGCGTGCGCCCACGTGCTTCGCTACCGCCGCCGCCATGATACCGATAGGGCCAGCCCCCGACACCAGCACGTCTTCGCCGACCAGATCGAACGACAACGCCGTATGCACCGCATTGCCAAACGGGTCAAAGATGGAGGCCAGGTCATCCGAGATATTGTCCGGAATTTTGAACGCGTTGAACGCCGGGATCACCAGGTATTCTGCGAAACAGCCCGGACGGTTCACGCCCACACCTGTGGTATTACGGCACAGGTGCGTGCGTCCGCCACGACAGTTACGGCAGTGTCCGCAGGTAATGTGCCCTTCCCCAGACACGCGGTCGCCGATTTTGAAGCCTTTCACTTCCTGACCGATACCGACCACTTCGCCAACGTACTCATGGCCGACAACCATAGGAACCGGGATGGTTTTTTGCGACCATTCATCCCAGTTATAGATGTGAACGTCAGTGCCGCAGATGGCTGTTTTACGGATTTTAATCAGTAGATCGTTGTGGCCGACTTCCGGTTCCGGAACGTCGGTCATCCAGATGCCCTCTTCCGCTTTCAGTTTGGATAACGCTTTCATCTCACATCCTCAGGCAATAACGCCCAGTTGTTTACCAATGCGGGTGAAGGCTTCCACCGCGCGGGTGATTTGTTCCGGAGTATGCGCCGCAGACATCTGAGTACGAATGCGCGCCTGGCCTTTCGGAACAACCGGATAGAAGAATCCTGTGACGTAAATGCCCTCTTTTTGCAGCTCGCGGGCAAAATCTTGTGCAATCACCGCGTCACCCAGCATCACCGGGATAATCGCGTGATCGGCACCCGCCAGGGTAAACCCGGCGGCAGACATTTGCTCACGGAACTGACGCGCGTTAGCCCACAGGCGATCGCGCAGTTCACCGCCAGACTCAACCATCTCCAGCACTTTGATGGAGGCAGCGACAATCGCCGGCGCCAGCGAGTTAGAGAACAGATACGGGCGAGAGCGCTGACGCAGCCATTCAACCACCTCTTTGCGCGCGGCGGTATAGCCACCAGACGCGCCGCCAAGCGCTTTACCCAGCGTGCCGGTGATGATATCTACGCGGCCCATCACGTCGCAGTACTCATGGGAACCACGACCGTTCTCTCCGACAAACCCCACCGCGTGAGAGTCATCGACCATCACCAGCGCGTTGTATTTGTCAGCCAGATCGCACACGCCCTTCAGGTTGGCGATGACGCCGTCCATTGAGAACACGCCGTCAGTGGCAATCAGCACATGACGAGCCCCGGCGTCGCGCGCTTCTTGCAGACGCGCTTCCAGTTCCTGCATATCGTTGTTGGCATAGCGGAAGCGCTTTGCTTTACACAGACGCACGCCGTCAATGATAGAGGCATGGTTCAGGGCATCGGAAATAATCGCATCCTCGGCGCCGAGCAGCGTTTCGAACAGGCCGCCGTTGGCATCAAAGCAGGAGGAGTAAAGAATGGCATCTTCCATGCCGAGGAATTCAGCCAGCTTTTGCTCAAGCTGTTTATGGCTGTCCTGGGTGCCGCAGATAAAGCGCACCGACGCCATCCCGAATCCGTGAGAATCCATACCGGCTTTTGCCGCAGCAATCAGCTCTGGATGGTTCGCCAGCCCCAGATAGTTGTTGGCACAGAAGTTAATGACGTGGCTACCATCCGCCACCGTGATATCGGCCTGCTGAGCAGACGTAATAATGCGCTCTTCTTTAAACAATCCTTCCGCACGGGCGGTTTGCAGATCGTTGGTTAACTGTTTGTAAAAATCCCCACGCATTGCGATTCTCCAGACTGGGCAAATTTCAGCACATCTTACCTAACCCTGGACGCTGATACGAGATGACGCATTATCACTTCTTTAAAATGCAGGATAAATCACGCGTACCCACACGACCATTCGGTGAATGGCTGAAGCCAACGCTATGTAGTGATATGATAAGAGGTATTCGTGTCTGAGATTGTCTCTGACTCCATAATTCATAGGTTACAGTTATGATCATCGTTACCGGCGGCGCGGGCTTTATCGGCAGCAACATCGTTAAGTCCCTGAATGATAAAGGTATCACCGATATCCTGGTGGTGGACAACCTGAAAGACGGCACCAAGTTTGTTAACCTGGTGGATCTGAACATTGCCGACTATATGGATAAAGAAGATTTCTTAATCCAGATTATGGCGGGCGAAGAGTTCGGCGAGATCGAAGCCATTTTCCACGAAGGGGCCTGCTCTTCCACCACCGAGTGGGACGGCAAGTACATGATGGATAACAACTATCAGTACTCCAAAGAGCTGCTGCATTACTGCCTGGAGCGCGAAATTCCGTTCCTGTATGCCTCTTCCGCTGCCACCTATGGCGGTCGCACGTCTGACTTCATCGAATCCCGCGAATATGAGAAACCGCTGAACGTTTACGGTTACTCTAAATTCCTGTTTGACGAGTATGTGCGTCAGATCCTGCCAGAAGCCAATTCACAGATCGTCGGCTTCCGTTACTTCAACGTCTACGGACCCCGCGAAGGCCATAAAGGTAGCATGGCAAGCGTGGCTTTCCATCTCAATACGCAACTCAACAACGGCGAAACGCCGAAGCTGTTTGAAGGTAGCGAAAACTTCAAGCGTGACTTCGTGTACGTCGGCGACGTGGCGGATGTAAATCTGTGGTTCTGGGAGAACGGCGTGTCCGGCATCTTTAACCTGGGTACCGGTCGTGCAGAATCTTTCCAGGCGGTGGCAGATGCCGCGCTGGCATACCATAAGAAAAGTGAACTTGAGTACATTCCGTTCCCGGAAAAACTGAAAGGTCGCTACCAGGCATTTACTCAGGCCGATCTGACCAACCTGCGCGCTGCGGGCTACGATAAGCCCTTCAAGACCGTTGCCGAAGGCGTTACGGAATATATGACCTGGCTGAACCGCGACGCGTAAGGCAGGCAATCTATGAGGATTCTGGTGATTGGCCCGTCATGGGTAGGCGACATGATGATGTCGCAAAGTCTCTATCGCACGCTCAAGGCGCGCTATCCCCAGGCGATAATCGATGTGATGGCACCGGCATGGTGCCGTCCGTTGTTATCGCGGATGCCGGAAGTCAACGAGGCAATTCCAATGCCGCTCGGCCACGGCGCACTCGAACTTGGCGAACGCCGCAAACTGGGTCACAGTCTGCGTGAAAAACGCTATGATCGCGCTTACGTGTTGCCCAACTCGTTTAAATCAGCGCTGGTTCCTTTCTTTGCCGGTATCCCTCACCGTACGGGCTGGCGCGGTGAAATGCGCTACGGCCTGCTTAACGATGCGCGCGTACTGGATAAAGCCGCCTGGCCCTTAATGGTCGAGCGTTACGTGGCGCTGGCCTACGATAAAGGCGTGATGCGCACGGCGAAAGATCTGCCGCAGCCGCTATTGTGGCCGCAACTCCAGGTGAGCGAAGGTGAAAAGTCGTTAACCTGCAGCGCGTTTTCGCTTTCTGACGAACGTCCGATGATTGGCTTTTGCCCCGGCGCGGAGTTCGGTCCGGCAAAACGCTGGCCGCACTACCATTATGCGGAACTGGCGAAACAGCTCATCGATGAAGGCTATCAGATAGTGCTGTTTGGCTCGGCGAAAGATCATGAGGCTGGAAACGAAATTCTGGCGACATTGAGTGATGAACAACAGGCGTGGTGTCGTAACCTGGCGGGCGAAACACAGCTCGAACAGGCGGTCATATTGATTGGCGCGTGTAAAGCCGTTGTCACCAACGACTCCGGCCTGATGCACGTCGCCGCGGCGCTGAATCGCCCGCTGGTCGCTCTCTATGGCCCAAGTAGCCCGGATTTCACCCCGCCTCTGTCACATAAAGCACGTGTAATTCGCCTGATAACGGGCTATCACAAAGTACGCAAAGGCGATGCCGCCGAAGGCTATCATCAGAGTCTGATCGACATTACGCCGGCGCGCGTACTGGAAGAACTCAACAGTCTGTTACTACAAGAGGAAGCCTGACGAATGCGGGTTCTGATCGTCAAAACGTCCTCAATGGGTGATGTGCTACATACCCTGCCGGCACTCACGGATGCACAACAGGCCATCCCCGATATTCAGTTTGACTGGGTGGTTGAAGAAGGGTTTGCGCAGATACCGTCCTGGCATGCCGCGATGAACCGTGTCATCCCCGTGGCGATTCGCCGTTGGCGTAAAGCCTGGTTTTCCGCGCCGATTAAAGCAGAACGCAAAGCCTTTCGCGATGCCGTACAGGCTGAGCACTATGACGCTATCATCGACGCCCAGGGACTGGTGAAAAGCGCGGCGCTGGTCACACGTCTGGCGCACGGGGTAAAACACGGCATGGACTGGCAAACCGCGCGTGAACCGCTGGCCAGCCTGTTCTATAATCGCCGCCATCATATTGCCAGACAACAGCATGCCGTAGAGCGTACGCGCGAACTGTTTGCAAAAAGTTTAGGCTATCAAAAACCGGCGTCGCAGGGCGATTATGCCATTGCGCAGCATTTCCTTACCTTCGGAAGTACGGGTGAACAGCCCTATGCCGTCTTTTTGCATGCCACAACGCGCGATGATAAGCACTGGCCGGAGGCAAACTGGCGAGCGTTAATCGGTCTGTTAGCTGACAGTGGGATAAGCATTAAATTGCCCTGGGGCGCGCCTCATGAAGAAGCACGGGCGAAGAGGTTATCTGAGGGATTCGCTCACGTTGAGGTATTACCGCGAATGACGTTGGAAGGCGTCGCACGCGTACTGGCGGGAGCAAAATTTGTCGTTTCAGTCGATACGGGGTTAAGCCATCTGACCGCCGCACTCGATCGACCTAATGTCACGTTGTACGGTCCTACGGATCCAGGGCTCATTGGTGGTTACGGGAAGAACCAGGTGGCGTGTCGTGCGCCAGGAAATCAATTAGCAATGCTAAACGCTGATTCAGTCCGCGACGAACTATCATCATTATTATAAAGGTAATTGAATGCCAACCTTGAGTCTTATCAGTCCCTGGCGTCACTACGCCACGAAGACGTCTTCAGCACTGGAAGTAACAACTTATTTGCTCTGTGCCATCACGCTGATTGTCGCAATGTTTGATAATACGCTAAGCATGAAGTTATATAATGTTACGGCGATATTGGGTCTGTTGGCGCTGCTATTACGCGGTAAACCTGAAAGCTATTCGGTACAGTATTGGTTGCTACCGCTCGCTATTTTTATCATCGGCGCGCTGGACGTCGTCTGGTATTCCGCCTTTAAGGTTGATCATTCTCCCTTTCGCGCGACCTATCACAGTTATTTGAACACGGCGAAAATCTTTCTCTTTGGCGCTTTTCTTACTTTGCTGGCGCTGACGTCAAGAATTCGCATTAAGAAAGAGTTACCGCTTTATATCCTGTATTCGCTGTCATTTTTTATCGCGGGATATGCATATTACATAAAATCCACTACTGGCATGGCTCGTCTTGATTTCGGCATTGGTACGGCTACGGGCGCCGCCTACTCCATTATGTTTGTCGGGATTGTCAGCGGAATATCGATTCTCTACACCCAGCGGAATCACCCGATATTATTTTTATTGAATGCCATCGCGATATTCTATGCCCTGGCACTTACCCAGACGCGTTCCACGCTGTTGATCTTCCCGGTGATCTGTGCGCTGTCGTTGGTTGCCGGGTATATCAAGTCGCCAAAAAAACTCTTCTTTTCAGTCATTGGCTTTTTGATTGCGCTGGTTGTCCTGATCGCCATATTCAGTAAGCCGATTTATAACCGTTATCATGAAGGTGTTTCAGATTTGAATCGCTACAGTCAGGGCAACAGTAATAGTTCTCTGGGCGCACGGCTGGCGATGTATGAGATTGGCTTTGATATCTTTAAAGACGCGCCGTTCGCGGCACGCTCGGCCGATACGCGGGCACAGCGAATGACGGAATTAGCGAAAGAACATAAGTACCTGCAAGGCGCACTCGAATTTTCGAATGTCCATTTGCACAATGAGCTCATCGAAGCCGCCTCACTGAAAGGGATTGCCGGGGTTCTGTCGACGCTTTTCTTCTATATCGCGTTGTTCTTTACGGTCTATTATCACCGTTCGTTGGGACTGTTTGCATTAACGTTAGCCGCCATTGGAATCGGGCTGAGTGATGTTATTCTCTGGTCTCGGAGCGTACCAATCATCTTAATAACCGCGATCGTTTTAATGCTTTTCCTCAAGAAAAACCGACAGCACGGCGATATTGCGTCACAATAACCTGACGATCAGAAGTGAGCTATCACTCACTTCTGGTGTTTTGACAGCAACCCCTCTACCGATTCAGTCAGCACC
Source organism: Citrobacter sp. CtB7.12 (assembly GCF_001297795.1). NCBI lineage: Bacteria > Pseudomonadati > Pseudomonadota > Gammaproteobacteria > Enterobacterales > Enterobacteriaceae > Citrobacter > Citrobacter sp. CtB7.12. The sequence continues at coordinate 34,838 of NZ_LIFT01000022.1, forward strand.
TTCAGGCTAATATCCTTCACCGTATACGTCGGAGAGACCACCTGTAACGCATTGCAGTTATTCGGTGCCCAGATAAGGTGTGAGGGGTAGGTCGTTTGTCGCGCATTTGGATAAAGCGCGAGCGTTGGAATTTCATATGCCGATGCAATATGGACCAGTGCAGTATCCACGGAGATGACATACTGACTGAATTTTGTCAGTGCAACCGTATAAATGAATTCTTTAAAGGGCAGTGATTCAATGCCCGGTATCGCAATAGAGCGAATATCTTCGGCTAAGCCGGTAAAAATAATTCGGTAATCCGGATACTGTTTACAGAGATGCGAATAAATCGTACCGATCTGCTCATCAGACAGCCGGCAGATTTTCTTTGCCCCTAATGCATTGATAATAATTATTTTTGAGTCGCCAACAAAATTCAGAACATCTTTTTCAACCGACTCTGGCAGAGGTAAATCATAACTCACATCAAATTCATGACGTTCATCGCCATAAAAATAACGCAGTATTTCACTGGCCCGTGTACACATGTGCGCCGTTAACTTCTCATCATGCGGATGGTAAACGGTGTAGTAACGTTTATACCACTTATCAAAACCCAGGATATGAGCGTGTCTGACACCCGACAGCAACAGGCTGTGACCAAAGGAAGGCATGGTTTCAAAAGGATCAAGTACGATATCGAAAGATTCGCGGGAAAGACATTTACGTAATGCCAGTACATCACTGATTGCATTTGATTTTTTAATATAAAACTGATGTATGCGACGATTACCAGAAAGAAACGCTTTCCCCGTTTCCGTGGTTAATATTGACAGTTGTACACCACGATTAGTCAGTTCGCGATACAGCGAACTCAATACAATTAAATCGCCTAACTTGTTGTTATCATGGATTAGCAAGCAAGTCTGAATCTTGTCTGCATTAATTTTTGCATTCTTTTTCCTGGTGAAGAAAAATGACAAAAAATTAATCTTGATTTTATTAATGCAGAATCTTTTTTTCTTATGAAAAGCACCTAAACCCATGCGAGTTACCACACTACAAATATAAAAGAGGTTAATACTAACTTACATAAGAATCGGCACGATCGTGAAGATCGTGCGCATTGTTCCTGATGTGCTGTCTGGAGGGTAACGCTGCGACATCCGCTGCCTTAATATAGGGAATAATATCATAGCTTATTGCGGTATCGTCAGACAGATTATAGATATTAAAGTCATCAACGCTCTCACACATGAACTGGAAAAATGGCAGAATTTTGATTAAATCCTTGCTCAGTTCAGAAGGCATTGGATTGCGACTCTCATCATAAAAACGCGCACAGCTCCCGGTGATATCTAATCCGGAACAGATCGTGTTGTCATAACCTAATGAATACGCTATCTGCATCGCCGTATACGCCACTGTATGGCATGAGCAGTAACCTAAACTGATATCTTTACTAAATCCCACCAGTCTTTTACGTTTAGAAATGGGCACCCGAATCAAGAGATTCTTATTCCATTTTGAAAGCATTTCTAGCTTCAGTTTCTTGAAAAAGCCGCCTTTTTCACGTTTATAAAATGCGCGTAAAATCAAACAATGAGTCCGCATATATTTCTTATCTTCTTCAGTAGCGGCTTCATAAACATCCATATTAACGACTGTAAACTTACTCGCCCGGCTAAATTTATAAAAATCGTGACGTCTTTGTAGCAAAAAACGCGCATCTGTTAAGACATAAATGAAGGGAGTAATACTATTACTGAGCAAGTATTCCGCAGCGCCGTTAACAGTAATGACATCATTGTTCTGCAAAAGAGAAAGCGGTGTCCCTCGGGAGGTGGGTCCCGATAAGAAAATGATCACGTTATCAGATGTTCTGTTGGCAATAAGTTGCTGAACACCTGCTCGAGTTATAAACTTAACATTACTCATATGAAACCTGTAGGTTTGTCATGCAACTTAAATCACGATGAATCTTTGAGGAAAGTGTTCATGGTTTATCTTTAGCGAGGATGAGCAAACCAGACCGACCAGATTTGCTCACAAAATATACAAACTCATTTTTGCATTTAGAACGACTAAAAGCAATATTCTAAATAATCACAATGAAGCTTAGCGCACACTTTTACCTTTCAGACGGCGCAGGAAATTCCGCCATTTTTTCTTATAAACCAGCAGATAAAACCCCAAGTCTTTTCTATTATTTTCAATACCATAGTGGCGTTCTAAATCAATACGATCTTTCGCCATTCTCTGTCGGGAAGGTCTTTTTCCGGACAGATCGATTATTCTTATTTCATCATTTTGTAATATGAAGTTACCTTTATGCGGATCACCTGAGACCATACCATGCTGATGCAACCCTTGAATGGATTGCTTTATCTTCTCTTTCACATCATCGGAGATGACAGGCAGGTCTACCAGTTCAACCCCCTCGATATACTCAATGATCATGATGTAAGTATGCACATAACGAAGGGTCTTCACTTCAGCAAGCAAATAAAAGTCATTTAAGGCGTCAAAACCTTCCTGCCGCACGCGATCGGTCTGGTAAAAAAGCTTTTCGTAGTAATCCCCTTTAACCAACGACTTAAAAAATCGCTCAGTATTTTTTACTTTAGGGTGAAATACTTTCAGGATATATTTTCCATGGTCAGTATCAATTAATACGACCTTGGTATCCTCAATACTACGAAAGACTCTTAACACTTTAAGATTATGCGTTAAAAAATCATTGAAAATATCAATGTATTTCTCGCCATCTTGTTTTACAAATACGGTATAGTTTTTAATTTTTGTTTCAGTGATCATAATTATAAAGGTATTATTTCGCTAAAATTTTACGATAGAGGTACGCTGCACCCGCAATTACTCCACGCAGATAATGTTTTTGAACCAAAAGATGTTTATATCTTTTTTTATACTCAACCATCGTTCGCGCATCTTTGGCAGGAACCCCTTTCCACGGTGATTTAATAAATGCATTAGTATAATAAATCGCGGAGGGATAATTTGCCCAGGCATGCCAGGGTTTTGTCGCCCCTGTATAGTGAATCAGTTTTGTATCAGCATGGATTATATTTAAATATTTTTTATGCGTCTTATCGCTTAATTCACTTTTAATGGTATAAATTGTATTGTATTCACGAGGTAAAAAATAAACTTTATCGCGCAGCAGTATATTCAGGACATCCTGATCCGGATATTTAAAAAAGGTTGCACTTCCATCACTGTCTGTCAAAAGAGACAACGCCCTGGCAGTTAATTGGTTCTCAGCCCATCGCCTGAGATTTATCAAGACAACACCGGAGTTGAAATATCGACCCTGAAGATTAAAAGAGGGTAGCCTTTCATTTACCCTGGACTGTATTGAGTCAACATCTTTTACCACGGCAGCGACGTTATCATTGAGATCAAGGTCCAGAAGATAGTCCAGAGAGCCTTTGCAAATGACATCAGCATCAAGGTACAGCAATTTTTCCAGTTTATAGTGAAAAAAATCAAAAGCGAAAAGTCGAAAATACATGGCTCTTGACCAGACCTGTGTTTTCGGCAATACCTCAAGGCATTTGACATTGATAAGGTATAATGAAATTTTTATCTTATGCTCTTGCACCAGCGCTTCAATCTTATCAACGAAGCTTTGTGTATAGTTATCGCAGATAATATGAAAAGCAACATTTATATCATTATGAATTAATACCGAGGTAATAGACACCCCGACACCATCAAGATAGTTTTCATCAATTCCATAAGAAATATTTAATGTATTACCATTAGTATCATAGCGCTCATCAAAAACTTTATATTCTGCTATCTCTATTTCAGGAAATGAGTCCACTGCGCCACCTATAATTATATTTATTTAATAATTTTGCTTTTAAAGTAAAGTGCATAATCTACCAGACCAGAGAAATATTGCTTCTGGTTGAACATATGCTTCGCCGCATAACGCAACTGATGACTGTTGTTAGGTTTCAGCAATTCAACATTACACCAGGGTGATAACTTTTTCGCATTCAAAAAGCTTTGCGCGATAGGGTAGTTGCCCCATTGATGCCAGGGCTTAGTCGGCCCAATATAATGAATGAACACCGTATTTTCATCCACAGGGTTAACCACATCACGCTTTAATTCGTAATTGATGCTGAATTGGGTATTAAACTTCTTGCCAATAAAACGCGCCTTGCCGACCAGCAACATATTCAGTACATCCTGGTCCAGGTGAGTGATACGCTGTACTACATCCGGATCGCGTAACATCTCGATAGCCTTGCGGGAAATATCTTCAGCAGTCCAGACAGGAAGATTAATCAGCAAAAAGCCCGCATTAAAGTAGCCAGAAACCAGTCCCGGCATTGCCAGACTGACTGAGCGTTTCGTCCACCACTCTGACTCTCCCTCCGCTACCACGGCCGCAATTTCATGTTCAGCAAACTGGAGGTCAATCAGTTCTTGTACACTTCCCTGACAGGCAATATCTGCATCCAGATACAGTACCCTGTCTATTTTTCCAGCGAAGTGGTCGGCGATAATAAACCGGAAGTACGTTGCATATGACCAGTTTTTAGTACTTGGTAATAATTTCAACTGCTCACAGTCAACGAGATACACCACGATTTGGGTGGCGTATTGCTTTGCCAACGCATTAAATCGCGCCTGTTCATCATTGCTAAATGAGTCCGTAAAGACATGAAAGGAAAATGGTGTATCGGGGTTAGCAATCAGTATTGACGCAATGGACACACCGCAACCAAAAAGGAAGTTCTTGTCGATGCCATACGCAATATTAAAGTTATCAACATCACTATATTCTGCATAGTTATAATCTAAAGTCTGCTGAATGACTTTTTCTTCAAAATACGTTTGAGTCATAGTGATCACTTATTGATTTTGGAAAATATCGCACTTCTTAAATGCTGGAAATAGACTTCATTATAGAAGTTTTCTATCGTCTCAGGAATAAGATGACTATCATACTTCATCTGACCTGAGAGGATTTGATTGAGCAGATGAGTAAACTGTTGGAGATCCTTCGGAGGATACAATTCACCATTGATACCCGGTTTGATCATATCCCGTGGACCAGACATACAGTCAGAGCTAATGCAAGGAATGCCATACGACATGGCTTCAAGTATCGCCATGCCAAATCCCTCAAAGGATGACGTGAGCAACAATGCCGATACTTTTTTAATGTCATTTCGAACCACCTGCCATGGATTGACCTGCCAACCATGCCAGGTAATACGATTATCAATCCCCAGTTCTCGTCCATAGGACTGACATTTTTCAAAATCTGAACCGTCACCAACGACATGCAACCGCCATTCGCCTTCCGCATGGGATAATCCATCCAGCAGATCCTTAATCCTTTTTTGCCCTTCAAACTTCATCCTTCCGACATACAGAAAGACTGCGGGTTGGCCTTTTTCTGGTTGTGGAATAATTTCTGACTTTCTGGAAACGGGATTATAAACAACGGTAATATTTTTTTGATCAATACCCCGTTCGATCATCTGGTGTTTGATACCACTACTGATTGCCAGATGATAATCTGCCCAGCTAACACATTCGGCGTGTTTTTTATGATCCAGCGAAAAATGTGGCCAGGAGAATATCGTAAAATTCTGCTCTGCTTTCTTCCGCGCTTTACTGGCGAACAGGCAAGACAGCACATCAATACAGATCACCACATCGGGTTCTGTTTTCTTTAGCCAGTGGCTAAACGTGTGGATATGCTTTGCCCGACGTAAAAAGCCCAGACGGATAGTGGAGAAAGAGCATGAGTAGTTAATACCGCTTAACCATGCCTTATCCATTTTGTCATGTCGGCAAAAGAAAAACATCTCACACTGGATTGCAGAATGTTCAGCCTGAAAGTTGTTGATAACATCCCGGATGACCGTTTCCATTCCACCAAACCCGGACACAGCTTCGCCAATAAATGCGATTTTCATAATTTTTTGCTTTACATTAAATATTGAGCCATCGTTATTGATACTCATTGTTCTTGAATTCGTTGATTATCGTTTCCAACATGCAGTCAGGACTGTATTTATATAAAATATCATGTGTAACAGGCTCGACAGGCGCATCAAGAAAAGACTCAAACTGATCCCACACATGATATCCTAGGATAAAGAAACGTTCTTTTACATATATATCAGAATTCAATATACTTTTATTATTGGTGATTACTTTTTTATTAAAATACAGGGCTTCTAATATACGTAAAGTCCAGCCAGTTTGATCTTCCCGTGTTATGTCAATAAGTACATCTGATGCCAACGAGCGTTTTAAATTTTCATTAAAGGATAAAGGTTTATTTATTATATAACTCGAATCATACTTGATGTTATCATCACCGACAACGTTAAAATCCAGGGTGACATTGTATGACATTAACGTGCTTGCAAGTTCCGTTAATAGCTTTAACCTGTTTTTATCTTTACCCAAGAAATAGCAAACTGATTTTTCGTTTCTTCTTTCATCAGAAATATACTGTGTTACTTCATGGAGTCCAACAGGGAAAAATTGCTCTAAATGTTTTACTTTTTGAACCTTAATATCCTTTCGCTCAAAATCATAAATAAAATCAAAAGAGTCTGCATGTTTTTCAATAAATGACTCATTCACAGAGTTTCTTAACAGAAGAACTTTATGACATTTTAGATTAGTAATGATTTGAGGGGTGATGCCTTTAGTTATAACACTATCATTAAATACGGCAATGTCGTGTGATTCCAACCCCTGGAGATAGGTTTTAATAAACTGCTTCCCCAACCAATTGGTATTGATGTCTAGTTTTCTTATTTTTTTTGCAACCCACACATACCGGGATGGGACTGAAATATTAGCTACCTGATAATGTTTTTGTAGGTAACCAATCATGTTTAGTTCATAATCAGCTTTCCAGTTTATAAAATATACTGTCATCTAAGATCACACTATCAGTGTTTTATAAATACACAAATAAAAAATCTAAATCATAGACCTTTACGTTGTGTCCGCTCTCTGATTTGCACAGCTTTTGTCTCGGCATGTGATATCAGGTTCGATTCTTCGTGCAGAATCGTTTTCAGCGAAGCATCAAAATAAACCCGCATAAACCGCCAGATATCCCGCTGTGTCAACCCGATGTTTAGCGACGAAAAATAGAGGCCAATCAGGTCTTTATCACGCCAGCGGCGAGGAACTTTCGTACGAATCTGTGCCCTGTGTAGATCAATAACCGAAATCTTTAAGTCTTCTTTATTGCCTGAAAAAGGCAGATGCAGCAGGAAGTGGCAGATATAGCAATCACGGTGATTGATTCCACCTGCGTGCATCTTGCGCACCATCGTGGCCACACGGTCAATAATCATCCACTTGACGTTGACGTCCGGTGGATTCGTTGCCCAATCCGCACAATAGTCTTCCAGACTGATGGTCGGCGCGAGATCTTCGGTAATAATGAACGACGTTTTGGTCAGAGGGTTGAGCCCTTTCTCACCGAAACCAACGCCATACATCGTATCCACGCCTAAATCCTGGAGGCGATGAATAGCGTTCCATTCTCTGTCAGCGCCCAAAACCGGCATCCGCAGCGAGAGAAGGTTTTTGACAATTTCCTTGAGAGAAGTACCCCGATGCCATTTAAGGAAATAGCTTTTCCCCGCCAGTTCAAATCGCAGCGTACGACGAGTTTCCAGCTCCCTGAAGACTTCACCCTGCAGCGTTTTGACTTCCTCAAACGCGTCTTTCCCGCGCCATAATGTGGCTAACGGTTCTTTCAATTCAACCATCCAGACCACCTGTAATAATGTCCGCCGCCTTTTCCGGCAGACTGTACAAATCTTGCGTATCCGCATAATGCCGCGCGTTTTCTGCCCACGCTGCACGCAATGACGGCTGGGTCAGCGCTTTACGCAAAATGTCGTTCAACGCGTCCTGCCGCCAGGGTTCTTCAATGACATCGCCACAGTTAGCCTGCGTAATATAATGCGCATAACCGCAAACGGCCGTGGTCAACACTGGCAAGCCAGCAGTAATCGCCTCCAGCAGAACAATACCTGCCGCTTCCTGATAGGCCGGGTGCAGTAACAAATCGGCGGCAGCCATCAACTCCGAGACATCATTGCGTCCGGAGAAAAAATGTACATTACTGCGCACGCCGCGTTTTTCTGCCAGCGCTTCAAATTTGCGTGGCTTATCCTGACCGACAATATACAAAAGTGTGTTATGCCGCAGCGCCGCCGGAAGTGACGCAAGTGCTTCAATCGAACGATCCACCCCTTTGCGGGTAAAATCAGAGCCAACCTGCAACAGTAAGTTTTGCTGCTCCGAAATACCGTTCTTCTGGCGAACGATTTCACGGGCATTCGGGATTTGCGCACTGTATTTTCTGTCCGGGTAAATCCCCGGAGGGAGAATATGAAAACGCTCCGCTTCGGTTTGATAATGCTTCTGGAAATCAGCAATCTGCGTATCCGTCAGCATTAATAACTGCGTCGGTTTACCCTGTTCAAACGTTGCCCGTTCAAACGCCGCATAATGACGATAACGGGAGGTCAGACGATAGAAAAAGCCTTTTTCTTGCTCAACTTTTTCGGCATAACAGACATCCGCGGCAAAATAGACATCCAGGCCTGGCATCTTGTTAAACCCTACGACCCTGTCAACGGGATGCTCACGCAAATGCGCCTGTACCCAGGCATAATATTCCGCATTACGCCCATGGTTGGTCCGCGATTTAACCGGTACACGAATGAGCTCAAAAGCATCCGGGCATTCTCCGTCCCACGATTGGGTATAAATACGGACCTGATGACCTCGGGCTGCGACGGTTTGCGCAATGCGCATAAAGTCACGTTGTAGTCCGCCGAACGGAAAATACTTATACAAACAAAAAGCCACGATCATACTGGCGCATCCATTTCGATAATTTGCGCGTTCTGCGGCAACAGTTTTTCCGTTGCCGCAATCACATCCTCAACGGGAATAACGGACATATATTTTTTGTTACGGTCCAGTTCAGATCGTTTAGGCATCGGCTGATAGTCCCCTGCCCAGAACTGAATAATATTGTCAGTCCAGGGGCGCCAGAAGACATGGTCTGTCGCGCCAAATAGACATATCACCGGCGTTTTGACCGCCGCGGCGATATGCCCTGGGGCTGAATCAACGCCAATAAAAAGGGCGGCATGATCAATCAGCGCGCCTAATTCCGGGAATCGGGTTTTACCTGCCAGCCCGGTTACCGGTTTGGTTTCGCACCCCAGCGCAATCTCTTCCACACAGGCTAAATCGTCAGCAGAAGGGCCGGACGTCAGCACGACCTGATAACCACGACGTTCAAGAGCATCAATGACGCGGGAAAATTTGTCATTATCCCAGCACTTAAATAACTGCCTTGCCGTAGGTTGAATCACCACATACTGATGCGTCACGCCAAGCTGGCGCAACTGTCGACGCATATTCTCCCAGTGTTCAGGTCGATAGCTCATCGTCGTTTCAGTAACAATATGCTCCAGCCCCAGCGGTTTGAGTGCTGACAGCGTACGTTCGACAACGTGTTCGCCGGAATAGGGAACGAGATGGGTAAAACTCTGTTTCCAGAATGCAGACTGCCGGTTGGCGAAATCCTGGGATATTTTTACTTTTGCGTGTAAAAAACGGACAATCAGCGCCACGATCCACTGATCGGTCAGGTTGATGACCAGATCATATTGGTTGTTGCGTAAGGTCTTAATCAGCGAAAGCGTATTTTTAATTTTCTCTGCCGCCCCTGTTCCCTTATTACTGATGCCATAAAGGGTATTAATCTCGGGGTTTTCCGACAAAATAGGCATCGTATCCTGGTAAAGAAGCATATCGATTTTGGCGTCAGGATAGTTCTGCTTCAGCGTACTGATAACGGGAGTGGTTAATAGCATATCCCCGTGGAAACGCATCTTGATGACCAGAATTTTTCGAAAAGGCTTTTCCACACGCGACTCTTTTGTTGTGATTGTCCGATAAAGTTAAGCAGAAAACAGCACGCTACCGCCCCAGGCTCAACAGCTACCCGATCACTGATATTGCACTGACTTTTACGCGCTAGTGTATCACTTCTTTCGCTGCGATCCGACTCGAATAAATTAACCGCAAAGTGGGTGTTTTTCTTTTTTAAATCAAATCGATATTAACCTGAGCATCGTTTTTTTCGTCACCGATTGGCTCGGTTAACAACGGCAATAGCAGTAAAAATCAATAAATGGCATAAAAATTCAAAAAAGATGAGCCGGGCTGGCGGAATAAGTCGGACTTAAAGCTATTTAAGTCAAAAACAGGAAAAGTAATGGTAAAGCCCTGGCTAAATACATAGAATCCCCAGCACATCCATAAGTCAGCTATTTACTATGCTCGAATTGCTTTACACCGCCCTTCTCTACCTTATTCAGCCTTTGATCTGGATACGGCTTTGGGTGCGCGGACGTAAGGCCCCGGCCTACCGTAAACGCTGGGGTGAACGCTACGGTTTTTACCGTCGCCCCCTGAAACCGGGCGGGATTATGCTCCATTCCGTCTCTGTCGGCGAAACACTGGCAGCCATTCCTTTGGTTCGCGCCCTGCGACATCGCTACCCCGATCTACCGATCACGGTCACCACGATGACGCCAACCGGCTCCGAGCGTGTCCAGTCAGCCTTCGGTAGCGATGTTCAGCACGTCTACCTGCCTTACGATTTACCCGATGCGCTGAGTCGCTTTCTGAACAAGGTTGATCCTAAGCTGGTGCTGATTATGGAAACGGAGCTATGGCCGAACCTGATTGCCGCGCTTCATAAACGGCATATTCCACTGGTCATCGCCAATGCGCGTCTTTCTGCCCGCTCCGCTGACGGTTACGCGAAGTTGGGGAAATTTATCCGCCGAATCCTTCGTCGTATTACGCTAATTGCAGCGCAAAATGAAGAGGATGGTCAGCGCTTTGTGACGCTGGGCGCGAAGAACAATCAGGTGACCGTCACCGGCAGTCTGAAGTTCGATATTTCCGTGACGCCACAGCTTGCCGCAAAAGCTGTTACGCTGCGTCGCCAGTGGGCGCCGCATCGCCCGGTGTGGATCGCAACCAGTACTCATGATGGTGAAGAGAGTATTATCATCGCCGCGCATCAGGCATTGTTACACCAGTTCCCCAACCTGCTGTTGATTCTGGTCCCGCGTCATCCGGAACGCTTCCCGGATGCGATTAACCTCGTGCGTGAAGCCGGGCTAAGCTATACCACCCGTTCCTCCGGCGAAGTCCCCTCGGCCAGTACCCAGGTCGTTGTAGGTGACACGATGGGTGAACTGATGCTGCTTTACGGAATTGCGGATCTGGCATTTGTCGGAGGATCACTGGTTGAACGTGGCGGACATAACCCGCTGGAAGCCGCGGCACACGCAATTCCGGTGCTAATGGGACCCCATACCTTCAATTTCAAAGATATTTGCGCCCGTCTGGAGCAGGCCAGCGGTTTGATTACGGTCACGGACGCCACAAGTCTTGCCAAAGAGGTTTCCTCTTTACTGACCGATGCCGATTATCGTAATTTCTATGGTCGTCACGCAGTTGAAGTTCTCTATCAAAACCAGGGGGCGTTACAGCGCCTGCTACAGCTGCTGGAACCTTATCTGCCACCGAAAACGCATTGAGGGCTGTTATGCAAAAACGGGCGATTTATCCAGGTACTTTTGATCCGTTGACGAACGGCCATATCGATATCATCACGCGTGCTACGCAGATGTTTGATCATGTCATTCTGGCGATTGCGGCAAGTCCCGGTAAAAAACCGATGTTCAGCCTTGAAGAACGTGTCGCGCTGGCTCAGCAGGCCACTGCCCATCTGTCTGGCGTTGAAGTGCTAGGTTTTAGCGATCTGATGGCCAACTTTGCGCGTGAGCAACAGGCCAACATCCTGATTCGTGGATTGCGCGCCGTCGCGGATTTTGAATACGAAATGCAGTTGGCCCACATGAATCGGCATTTGATGCCAGAGCTGGAAAGCGTCTTTCTGATGCCTTCTAAAGAGTGGTCCTTCATCTCATCGTCACTGGTGAAAGAAGTGGCCCGCCATCAGGGTGATGTCACCCACTTCCTGCCCGAGAATATTCATCAGGCGCTGTTGGCAAAGCTCAAATAGCGCCCCGCATCCGGGACGCCCCGTCTTACTTCTGGCACTGACGGCAATAGAACGTCGCACGCTGCGCGTGTTTCGATGCTACGATCGGCGTTCCGCACACTCTGCATGGCTCACCTTTACGGCCATAGACCTGCAACTCTTGAGCAAAATAGCCCGGTTTACCATCGCTTTGCAGAAAATCTTTCAGCGTCGTTCCCCCCTGTTCTATTGAACGCAGCAGGACGGCCTTAATCACGCGCACCAGCAGTTCATATTCAGCCGGCGACAATGACGACGCCAGACGGTCAGGATGAATACCCGCAGCAAACAGAGATTCACTGGCGTAGATATTTCCGACCCCCACGACCAGCTTATTATCCATCAACCAGGGTTTAATCGCCGTTTTCTTCTTCGCACATTTCTGTTGCAGGTATTCGCCGTTGAAAGTATCGCTTAGCGGTTCAGGACCGAGATGCGCCAGTACGTTGTGCCCTTCCAGTTCTTTCGTCCACAGCCAGGCACCAAAGCGACGGGGATCGGTGTAGCGCAGGACTTTACCGTTACTCATCACTAAATCGACATGGTCATGTTTTTCTGCCGGCAGTTCTTCAGGAAGGATACGTAGACTGCCTGACATCCCCAGGTGAATGATGATCCAGCCATCGGGTAGCTCCAGCAGAAGGTATTTCGCACGGCGCTGAACGCTGAGCACCGGTTTGTCGCTCAGACGGTAGATCTCTTCTGATACCGGCCAACGCAGACGTCCATTACGCACATTGGCATGCAGAATGGTTGCCCCGACCAGATGCGGTTCAATACCGCGGCGGCTGGTTTCGACTTCAGGTAATTCAGGCATAACGTCTCCGGCTGTGTATCAGGTCTCACTAATATGGGGATGGCCAGAAAACAAAAAACCCCGCCGAAGCGAGGTTTTTCATTACAGCAAAGCGAGACTTACTTAATTTTCGCTTCTTTGTAGAGAACGTGCTGACGGACAACTGGATCGAATTTTTTCAGTTCCAGTTTTTCCGGCTTAGTACGTTTGTTCTTCGTGGTGGTATAGAAGTGACCAGTACCAGCAGAAGAAACCAGCTTGATCTTCTCACGAATACCTTTAGCCATGATTTATTTCCTCTTAGTACTTAGTACTTTTCGCCACGGGCACGCAGTTCAGACAGAACTGTATCGATGCCTTTCTTATCAATTACACGCATACCTTTAGCAGATACACGCAGGGTGACAAAACGCTTTTCGCTCTCAACCCAGAAACGGTGAGAGTGCAGGTTAGGCAGGAAACGGCGTTTAGTCGCGTTCAGTGCGTGGGAACGGTTGTTACCGGTCACCGGACGCTTGCCAGTAACTTGGCAGACTCGGGACATGTCTATTCTCCAAAAATCAAATTAGCTCGAGCTTCGTATGGGGTATCGGCGCCTCGTCAGGCTTTACAGCCCGGTCATCGCGGTTCTACACCTCACCCTTCAAGCTGCCTTAACGCAACGTGAATGATTGGGTGTCTAAGTGAACACTCGATTGCCAGGCCCAAATGCCAAACCCGAGATTCTCAAAGGTGGCGTAGTATACGCTGAGTCAGCGATGTGCTCAAGTCCCGAACAGACAAAGATCCCGATGGATCGCGCAAAGTGCGTCAAATCCAACCTCGTTCCGCAAACGAAACGTACTCTCCGCGTCCAATGACAAGGTGATCAAGCACACGGATATCCATGAACTGACAGCATTTTACGACACGCTCGGTGATAAGTTTATCCGCTTTGCTCGGCTCTGCACACCCCGACGGATGATTATGGGCAAGGATCACCGCAGATGCATTGATTTTTATCGCTTCACGAATAATTTCACGCGGATGGATCTCAACATGGGTGAGTGTGCCAGAGAAAAGGCGGCTATGTTTAATGACATGGTGTTGAGAATCGAGAAAAACCACCATGAAAACTTCCCGCGCCTCCCCCGCTAATTGGCTCTGCAAAAAATCCCGTGTTAACACCGGGCTGAGTAATGGGTTCGTACCTTTTATTTGCACTTCATAAAAGCGCCTGGCCAGTTCCGCGATGCCTTTAAGCTGCGCATACTTTGCTACGCCAATCCCTGTCACCGCGCTGAATTGAGAGTAGTCCGCCGTCAACAAGCTATAAAGAGAGCCAAAATGTTCCAGGATCTCTTTTGCCAGCGCAAAGACATCTTTCCCGGGCGTTCCGGTCCGTAAGAAGAGCGCCAGTAGTTCGTCATCCGTCAGCGTATCGACCCCAAGCGCCAACAGTTTTTCCCTCGGCAGCACATATTCAGCAGTTTCCATCCCCACACCTCCTCATGCCAGCACGCATGGTGGCATGGGCCGGAGGGGGAATCGACGTACAATTTCCACTCCTGCGTAGCGCCTCGCAAAGTGATTCATGGGTGAACGCACGACAGTTTACGGATTGTGATAAAATATCCGCCTTCTGGTGTAATCCAACAGGAATGATCATGATGAGCCTGGCCGGTAAAAAAATCGTTCTCGGCGTCAGCGGCGGCATTGCTGCCTACAAAACCCCTGAACTGGTGCGTCGTCTGCGCGAACGCGGCGCTGATGTCCGAGTGGCAATGACCGAGGCGGCTAAAGCCTTTATTACCCCACTCAGCTTACAGGCGGTTTCCGGGTATCCCGTTTCCGACAGCCTGCTGGATCCCGCGGCAGAGGCCGCAATGGGCCATATTGAGTTAGGAAAATGGGCCGACCTGGTGATTCTCGCCCCGGCCACCGCAGACCTTATCGCGCGTGTCGCAGCCGGCATGGCAAACGATCTGGTGTCTACGATTTGTCTGGCTACTCCTGCGCCCGTTGCTGTTTTACCGGCAATGAACCAGCAGATGTACCGGGCTGCGGCAACGCAGCATAATCTGGGCGTTCTGGCTTCTCGTGGGTTGCTCATCTGGGGACCAGACAGCGGCAGCCAGGCATGCGGTGATGTAGGGCCGGGCCGTATGCTGGATCCTTTAACGATTGTCGATATGGCCGCGGCACATTTCGCCCCTGTCAACGATCTGCAACATCTTAACATCATGATTACCGCGGGCCCGACGCGCGAACCGCTCGATCCGGTGCGCTACATTTCCAACCACAGCTCCGGCAAAATGGGGTTTGCCATCGCCGCCGCCGCAGCCCGTCGCGGGGCGAACGTTACGCTGGTCGCCGGCCCGGTATCATTACCCACGCCGCCTTTTGTACAGCGTGTTGATGTGATGACCGCTCTGGAAATGGAAGCGGCGGTGCAATCCGCCGTCCAACAGCAACATATTTTTATCGGCTGCGCTGCCGTAGCAGACTATCGCGCCGCGATTGTCGCCCCGGAAAAAATTAAGAAACAGGCAACACAAGGTGATGAATTAACAATAAAAATGGTCAAGAACCCAGACATCATCGCCGGGGTTGCCGCACGTAAAGACCATCGCCCCTATGTCGTTGGGTTTGCCGCGGAAACGAATAATGTGGAAGAATATGCCCGGCAAAAACGTATCCGTAAAAACCTTGATTTGATCTGTGCAAACGATGTTTCGCTTTCAACTCAAGGGTTTAATAGCGACAGCAACGCTTTACACCTTTTCTGGCAGGATGGAGATAAAGTCTTACCGCTTGAGCGCAAAGCACTCCTGGGCCAATTATTACTCGACGAGATCGTGACCCGTTATGATGAAAAAAATCGACGTTAAGATTCTGGACCCGCGTGTCGGCAAGCAATTCCCGCTGCCGACGTATGCCACCTCCGGCTCCGCCGGACTTGACCTGCGGGCTTGTCTCGATGACGCCGTAGAACTGGCGCCGGGCGCAACCACGCTGCTGCCAACCGGGCTGGCTATTCACATCGCCGATCCGTCTCTGGCTGCCGTCATCCTGCCGCGTTCGGGTCTGGGCCATAAGCATGGTATCGTGCTGGGCAACCTGGTGGGGTTGATTGATTCTGACTATCAGGGGCAGCTAATGGTATCCGTCTGGAACCGTGGTCAGGACAGTTTTACCATTGAGCCGGGCGAACGTATCGCACAGATGGTCTTTGTGCCAGTCGTGCAGGCCGAATTTAATCTGGTGGAAGAGTTTGATGCCACCCACCGTGGTGAAGGCGGTTTCGGCCATTCCGGTCGTAAGTAAGAAAGTTACGCATCCCGATAACGTCATAACATCACCGCAAGCCCTGGGTTTGCGGTCATAGTGTGGATGCTCGCCTGCAAGTGCTTATTTTCAGGGGTATTTTGTAACATGGCAGAAAAACAAACTGCGAAAAGGAATCGTCGCGAAGAAATACTTCAGTCTCTGGCGCTGATGCTGGAATCCAGTGATGGAAGCCAGCGCATCACAACAGCAAAACTGGCGGCTTCTGTCGGCGTTTCCGAAGCGGCATTGTATCGCCACTTTCCCAGCAAGACCCGCATGTTCGATAGCCTGATTGAGTTTATCGAAGACAGCCTGATCACCCGTATCAATTTGATTTTGAAAGATGAAAAAGATACTCACGCGCGTGTGCGCCTGATTGTGTTATTGATTCTGGGTTTCGGCGAACGCAATCCTGGCCTGACGCGCATCCTGACTGGACATGCGTTGATGTTTGAACAAGATCGCCTGCAAGGACGTATCAACCAACTGTTCGAACGCATTGAAGCACAACTGCGCCAGGTATTGCGGGAAAAGCGGATGCGTGAAGGTGAAGGGTACGTGACGGATGAAACGTTACTGGCAAGTCAACTGCTCGCCTTCTGCGAAGGTATGCTGTCGCGCTTTGTGCGTAGCGAATTCAAATACCGTCCTACGGATGATTTTGATGCCCGCTGGCCACTGCTCGCCGCGCAACTGCAGTAATGTTTGCCGGATAGCGCACGCGTTATCCGGCCACTCACGTTAAACGCCGAACGCTTCCCGATACGCCCGCACCGCTGCCAGATGCTCTGCCATTTCCGGCTTCTCTTCCAGATAGGCAATCAGGTCTTTCAGGGTGATGATGGAAATCACCTTACAGCCATAATCGCGCTCGACTTCCTGAATGGCAGAAATCTCGCCACGTCCGCGTTCCTGACGATCCAAAGAGATCAGCACACCAGCCAGCGTTGCACCATTGGCCTGGATGATTTCCATCGATTCCCGGATGGCCGTACCAGCGGTGATCACATCATCTACCAGCATCACGCGGCCTTGTAATGCGCTGCCAACCAGATTGCCACCTTCTCCGTGATCTTTGGCTTCTTTGCGGTTAAAGCAGTACGGCAGGTCTTTGTCATGATGTTCCGCCAGCGCAACCGCCGTGGTCGTCGCAATGGGAATGCCTTTGTAAGCCGGGCCAAAAAGCAGATCAAATTCAATGCCAGAATCCACTAATGCTTCAGCGTAAAAACGGCCTAACAGTGCCAGATCGCGCCCGGTATTAAACAGGCCGGCGTTGAAGAAATAGGGGCTCTTGCGCCCGGATTTCAGCGTGAACTCGCCAAACTTGAGTACCTGTTTGTTAAGCGCAAACTCAATAAACTGGCGTTGATAGGGTTTCATGGATTCGCTCCTCATTTCACTTTCATCATTGACAAAATCTACGGACAAAAAAAAGGCGACTCATTGGTCGCCTTAAAATCAATTCTCTAGCGCCGCCTTCTGCGTCGCAACAATGGATTCGATTCCCCCTCGGGCCAGTGCCAGCAAGGTGAGAAGTTCTTCATGGCTGAACGGCTCACCTTCTGCCGTCCCCTGCACCTCAATGATTCGTCCATCTTCGGTCATCACCACGTTCATATCGGTTTCCGCCGCTGAGTCTTCAACGTACTCCAGATCGCAGAGCGCTTCGCCGTTAACGATCCCCACGGATACCGCAGCAACCATCCCTTTCATCGGATTAGTTTTCAGCTTACCGCTGGCCACCAGTTTGTTCAGCGCATCTGCCAGCGCCACACAGGCACCGGTAATGGAAGCGGTACGCGTGCCGCCATCGGCCTGGATCACATCGCAGTCCAGGGTGATAGTAAATTCACCCAACGTTTTGAGATCGACTGCAGCGCGCAGCGCACGGGCGATCAGACGCTGAATTTCCATAGTACGGCCGCCCTGCTTGCCTTTTGCGGCTTCGCGCGCGTTACGGGTATGTGTTGCACGCGGCAACATGCCATATTCAGCGGTGATCCAACCCTGGCCCTGACCTTTCAGAAAACGCGGTACGCCTTCTTCAATTGAGGCCGTGCACAGCACTTTGGTATCTCCAAATTCGACCAGCACCGAGCCTTCAGCGTGTTTTGTATAGTTACGGGTCAGGGTTACGGGACGCACCTGATTAGCGCTACGGCCTGCTGGACGCATATTGAGATCTCCGGCTTAAACGAATGTGGCTGCGCATTATACGGACTTCCGGCGGTTATTCCTATCCTGACAAGGCCGGGATGGCTATAATCCTCCCATCTCTCCTTTAAAAACAGGAACGTCTATGATCCGCAGTATGACCGCCTACGCCCGGCGTGAAATCAAGGGTGAATGGGGTAGCGCCACCTGGGAAATGCGCTCGGTAAACCAGCGTTATCTGGAAACTTACTTTCGTCTGCCGGAACAGTTCCGTAGCCTTGAGCCTGTTGTTCGTGAACGCATTCGTACGCGCCTGACGCGCGGTAAAGTCGAATGCATGCTGCGCTTTGAACCCGATGCCAGCGCGCAGGGCGAGCTCATCCTGAATGAAAAGCTCGCAAAACAACTCGTGAATGCAGCTAACTGGGTCAAAATGCAGAGTGATGAAGGGGAAATCAATCCGGTCGATATCCTGCGCTGGCCCGGTGTTATGGCAGCACAGGAGCAGGATCTGGACGCCATTGCTGCAGAAATCCTGACCGCACTCGACGGCACGCTCGACGATTTCATCGTTGCCCGCGAAACGGAAGGTCAGGCACTGAAAACGCTGATCGAACAACGTCTGGAAGGCGTCAGC
Source organism: Citrobacter sp. CtB7.12 (assembly GCF_001297795.1). Lineage (NCBI taxonomy): Bacteria > Pseudomonadati > Pseudomonadota > Gammaproteobacteria > Enterobacterales > Enterobacteriaceae > Citrobacter > Citrobacter sp. CtB7.12. The sequence goes on from NZ_LIFT01000022.1 coordinate 53,891, forward strand.
GCTGAAGTTGTTAAGGTCCGCGCCCATATGCCAGAAATTCTACAATGGCAGCGCGAGCGTCTGGTCGCTAAGCTTGAAGACGCTCAGGTCCAACTGGAAAATAACCGTCTGGAACAAGAACTGGTCCTGATGGCACAGCGCATTGATGTGGCAGAAGAACTGGATCGCCTGGACGCCCACGTTAAAGAAACCTACAACATCCTGAAGAAAAAAGAGGCAGTAGGCCGCCGTCTGGACTTCATGATGCAAGAATTCAATCGAGAATCGAATACGCTGGCGTCAAAATCCATTAATGCGGAAGTGACCAATTCCGCCATCGAACTGAAAGTTTTAATCGAGCAAATGCGCGAGCAGATTCAGAACATTGAGTAATATCTCAGACGATCTCACTTTGTCTCACCCAAGTTAAAACCTCCTCTAAGAGCCCGTATTAAAGGGCTCTTTCTTTATCGCCTTGTCTCATGGTGTATCACTACAGCGCATGTTTAGCGTGTACTTATCTATGTACATAATGACTTTTATGGCATCATGAATATGTACGCACAGCACATAAGCAAGAGTCATACATGGCAAAAATGACAGACATACAAATCAAGGCATGGATCAGAGCTGACGAACGCTTCGAAGCAAAGTCGGATGGTAACGGCTTATATCTTTGTTTTCCAAAGAAGTATGCAGCTCCATTCTGGCGCTTTCGCTATCGTTTCTCTGGAAAACAGCGGGTAATGGGTATCGGTTCCTATGCTGAACTCTCACTAGCAAGGGCGCGAGAGACCGCCAAAGAGCTCTCAGCACGTGTAGCATTGGGTTATGACGTAGCCGGAGAGAAGCAAGAGCGCAAAGCTGATGCTCTCAAAAAAATCGAGTCTGAAAAACACGCACTGAGGGTTTCCCAATTAGCCAGCGAATATTTTGAACGCCAGATACTTAAACGCTGGAAGCACCCCGACATACTGCGCCGACGAATCGAAAAAGATATAAATCCTAATTTAGGCAATCTACGAATAGAAGACGTTCGCCCATATCATATTGATGATATGTTGCAAAAGATCCTTCTACGAGGAGCCCCTACCGTTGCCAATGACGTCCTGAGGTGGACTCGACGGATCTTTGATTATGGAATCAAGCGGCACATGCTAGCTTCGAATCCAGCAAGTGCATTTGATATATCTGATGCAGGAGGACAAGAACAAAGCCGCGAGCGCTGGTTAAGTCGGGATGAACTGGTACAGCTCTTTCAGGTAATGCCTTTAACCAAAGGTTTTTCTCGTCAGAATGAACTAACAATGAAGCTCATTTTAGCCCTCTGCTGTCGAAAGATGGAATTGTGTGGTGCCAGATGGTCAGAAATTGATCTGGACGAAGGCGTCTGGCATTTGCCAGCTGAGCGCGTTAAAAATGGCGATGGTATCGATATCCCACTAGCGGCACCCGTTGTTGGCTGGTTTAAAGAATTACAAACCATGTCCGGCAACAGTGAATGGGTTCTCCCGGCAAGAAAAATGCAGCACCGCATGATTCCTCATATTCAGGAAAGTACCTTGCCCGTCGCGCTAGCTAAAATAAGGTCAAATATGCCAGATGTGCCAAATTTCACAATACATGATTTTCGGCGAACTGCCCGCTCCCATTTAGCTGCACTGGGGGTAGATCCGGTGATAGCAGAACGCTGTTTAAATCATAAAATCAAAGGTGTTGAAGGTATATATAATCGCTATCAATATTTTGAAGAACGTAAGCAAGCTCTAACTATATGGGCTGAGCTACTTACAACATTGGAAAAAGGTAATGATTACAACGTTGAACCAATAAGAAAAGAAATAGCGTAACATTGCACACTATTAACATTTACTTTAGCCTGAAAACAATCAGGCTAAAGTAATCATTCATTTATTATATGTGCCGTCTATAGAACCTATAGATGTTACACCACAATGTTGATCACAATCCTTCGAAATAACCTGCATGGCACCATTTTCTAATTCACTTATCAACACGACACACATGCTTGACTGGTCACTATAAATCCAACGGTTACGTTGCCCTTTACGAGCGTCAATAGGTGTTAATTCACCTCCTATCTCGCATACTCCCGATGTAGTTCCATATGAAGAATTAATACCGAAATGGGTGTGGTTTTCGCTCTGATACAAAGAGAGTATTCCATTTGTTTTTTTAAAATCACTCGCTTGAACTGAAAAACATAAAATCATCAATGGTAGGGTAGTCAAATATTTCATATCTATACCTATATAAGGTTAATATTTAACACCATTCTTATTAAATACGACAAAAGCAACTGAGTAATATGAGTTAAATACTAGGCCTTCTTCTTCGATATTCTCAGCAGCAATGAGTCCTTTATCATTTATAACACCCTTCAAGAAATATTCATTATCCTCTTGATAGAGTGCAAATCCTGTTGCAGGACGCCCAGCAAGTTTTACTTTGAAACCTATATAATTATTATACTTAACAAGTTTAACTGACTGAAGGTTTGGAAGGTCGAAAAAAACAGAGACAAACTGTTTCAGATTTGAGAAAAATACAAAGTTATCATTCAAACTTGCACGAACATAAATATTAGAATTGAGTTGCTCCTCTGTAAGTCCTAAACTTGATATTTCATTACTATATTTTTCAGACAAATATTTTAATACATCTTCGTTTGTCACTCCATCTTGCTGAGTTGACGTTGAGCTTACTGTTTCTTGTAGATGGATATTATTCGGAGATGAATAAACAACATTACAAGAAAAAAACAACGAGATACTTAATATTTTAGCGATAGATGAATTTTTCATATTTCACTCATTTGCGATTGGTATTAGGAAAAACTATTACTTGCTAGTCTAATAAAGTAAGAACAAATTTAAGTTAAGTCATTTTATGACGGTTTAAAGTTAGAAAAATGGACTTTTTTGAAGCCAAGTCATCCATAAAGGAGTAAAAATTAATTTATAATCCATTATCGATGTTCATGCAAGAGTAAAACACCCGCAAAATGTCTTTTATAGACATATACGTTGGAAACAAGGCGGGGAAATGGCGAAGCTTGCATCCGAAGTCACTGATAAGATGGTTGGTCAGCGTATCCAGATGCGCAGAAAAGAACTTGGTATGACTGCACAGCAATTAGCCGAGTATGCGGATATTTCCCAGCAACAACTTTCACGTTATGAAAGAGGAGCCAATAAAATTAATGTCGCACATCTTGTAAATATTGCCATAAAAATGAATACGCCAATTGGTTGGTTTTTCATTGATTGCTTTGATGAGAACTCCTCTGATAAGAACGAACAACCAGAATTTGTTCCAGTGAAAGATGTAGATCTAAAGAACAGATTTGAACAAATTTGGCCTCGTTTAACACATGAACAACGCAGGGTATTAATCATTTTCCTAGATGAATACACATAATTAAGCTATCTTTCAACAAGCTTTTTAGACATAAATATGTCTATGCCATGAAAGCTCCTTATTTTAATTGCATGACATCTATATCATTTCGAGTTAATTGATTAAAAATCCCTCCTTAAAATCCAATCTAATGTCGTAATACTAGTCATTTTTTTATCTTAGTATTCGTTGAAAGCAGCAAAAAAAGGCTGCTCTCAAGATCTACCAAACTCACCTTTTTCGCTCAGTAGGCGCGAAACTTTTCACATGGAAAACCTGAAATTTTCCGCCGCTGAACTTTTTTTGAAACCCAGAAATTCTAGAATTTTCGGCGTTCGAAACTTTCGAAACTTTCGAATGCCTCGAAAACACATACCATTGAAAATAAATAAAAATCATTAAATTCAACATGTTACAAGTTTTTCGCTCATTCAATCTGCAAAACTGTAAATCGTAGAGGTATCAATCCGATGCGCTTTATTGTGGATTCAAACAATGCCGAATCAACGTCTAATCAAGGTGAAAACGGTCCTGGAACTATGCGCAATTTCTCGTGCAACGCTCTATCGACAAATCGAAGCAGGTGCGTTTCCTCGACAAGTTAGCCTAACCGGAGCACGCGCAGTTGCATGGCGAGAAGAGGAGGTTTTGGAATGGATAGCAAGTCGTCAGTTAGTAGAAGCAATATGAACTAATCCTTTCAGAGTTCTCTTAGCTTTATCTAGTTCCCTCTAATAGCACGCTATATACCACCTATATCCCACCTATATAAAATCCTATGTATAGAGGTGCACTCAAATTCACGATCCATTTATATATGGAAAGGCATTGTACGGAAAATTATATGCTTTTAAACATGAAAAACATTGAAACGAGGCTTTCTATTAGTGCAGGAAAGAGTTTTCACAATCATGAATTAAAGATAAGAATAGACAAAGCCACTCTTGTAAGTAGTTTTTCTACTGAGGATGAAAAAATTAAAATACACTCTGCACTCAAAAACTGCAATAAACTCCCAAACGATAAATACGCCATAACTCACACAAAACTAAAGGAAGGTCATCCATATAAGAAAGCAATCAACATATTTAGTAGAGAAGAGATTCCAAGTTTGATATTGCACATCGCATATGTTCCTGTAAATAATAACACTGGAAGTATAAGATTTGATTTTCGGCCACAACATGTTAGTGATAATGAATTTAAAGAATTTATAAAATGGATGAAATCACAATTCGGAAAGGCCATTATTAAAACCATACGCAGATCTTGGATTACACAAATAGATGTGGCATTGGACATTTATGATTGTAAACTTAAAGACTATTTGTGGTCATTAAAAAATTCAGGTGCATCTCAATACTTTCATCACAAAAATGGATTACCCGGATTAAGGTTAGGAAGTACAAGGTCAAAAATAAGTATACTTTGTTATGAAAAAATATACATGCAAAGGAATCTTTTTAATTCCTTTAAAACAGAAAATGAGTATTTGGAGCTTAACAAGGATTACAGAAATCTATTAAGAATTGAAGCTCGCGTCAAACCAAAGAAAAAATTAAGAAGTAAAAAAGAAAAAGCACTTTTACTAAAAGAAATATCATCTATGGAGAACCCATTCTTACGATTAATGATTTATAACAATCAGATGCAAGAAGAACTCATAAAAAAGAACTATCTTAAATATAAATTGAAGACTCAAAATGTAACTATCATTANAAAAAATAACGTATATCAACTTACTTTTGGTCTGCGGGACTTATTAGCTTTATTATAATCACAATTTACAATGTGGTTTGAACGTTAAGATCATACTTGCCTCAAAAGGATTATTTAAAAACTCTAATTTTCAATCTTTATTAAAAAGAAAAAATAATAGTAGTTCTTTCTGGATACATCCAGAAAGAACTACTTTATAGTATATCCTGATAATAATATATCTTCTAGCTGTAAAACTTAAGGTGTAGCATCTTGTTTCGCGACCTCTGATAAGAATTTCTTAGCGACCATATCTTCATATTTCCTATGGCTATCAAGATATTGTACATCAATATGATTTTTATATTTAGTATTAAACTTAAATGCTTCACCAGTGATTTCATCTTTTCTTTCATCTGTAGGCATGAAGAATTTATTATATCTTCTTGGGGCAACACCTTCGAAGTCTGAAAAAATTACTTTCGAGTGATCCTCAGATTTTGTAATCGAGTCATCGTGAAGATCTAATGCAAGACTTTTATCGAATGGTTCGATATATATAACTTTCTTAATACCAGAAGATACAATATGCCTTGCACAGTTATGACAAGGATAAGTTGTGGTAAAAAGAATTTTACCTTTTGCCCCTTCGGTCGACTTTCTTGCCATTGTTGTAATGACATCCATCTCTGCATGGATAGATCTTGAATACTCCATAATGGATGAAATGTTACTACCTTTATAAATGGCCTCAGTAATATTAGGTGTTATGGCCTCTAACCTTCTCAAGATTAGCTCCATTGATGGATCTGAGCCTAATGAGGACTTAATTTCCTTTAGAAGGATATCATGTATTTTATTTTTAATTTTTAACTTGCTTGATACGTTATAACACTTTCCACTTTTATGCACACAACGATGATCTTTTTCACCATCATCACTGACATAAAGCCCACCGCCAGCTTTGGGAACGTCATTTTTGCCTATGGCGAGAAGGTTTCCTTCATCATCAAAGAGAGCGGCTCCGACTTGCCTTGATAAACATGCTGATTGTAATGATGCTGAAAATGCTGCGTACATACCCTTTTCATTTATAGTCGGGGTCAGACCATTTTTTCCGTGTATAAGTCCAAAAAATCTATCAATTTTATTTTCAAGGCCTTTTTTCTGACTTTGGTTGTTTTTAACAAAAAAATCAGAGGTAAGTATTGCCTGACTTGTCCTTTGCCCATAATCATCATCTGACTTATCATCAACATTCATGATTAAAGGAATGTCATTTTTCGTGACACCATCTTCTCTTAAGTTTCTAATCCTATGCTCTTGATCTCTTAAAATTCCCATTAAATAGAAATTATGTTGATAAATAACCCTGAATAACTCAATCTCCTCAGGCCGCTTCAATTGATCAATAATATATAAAGTAGCTTCAGAAGTGCTGGATGATTTGTTTTTATCAGCATTTATAGCAGCGATTGCCGCTTCAGATAAAAGCTCATTTCTCTTGAAATTTCTTCTTAATCCATTAGCTAATTTTTGCATAGCTAAATGCCGAACAATGCTATTATCAAGATGTTGCTCAATTAAGATCTTTTCGAAGTAAAGGGGATCTTGCATTAAATCGCTAATCCTAATGTGGACAACACTATACCCCCAAGTTTCGGCTACCTCTTTTATAACATCGACAACAGTTTTGATTCCACATCCTGCAAATCCGCACAAACCTAAAAAAATGTCAGTAGATTGACGACCTTCAATAGTTTTCATTGAAGATGTATTATCATTAGCATCAATAGCTTTATTTATTTTTAATTTTCTTGCTGTGCTAGTCATATAATTACCTAATCAAAAATAATTTCTTTAGTGAGAATTTTTTTGAAAGCTTCAAGAGTCTCTCTTTTATCTAATTCCATCCGTAAATCATAAATATTGTCGTTATGTCTACTGACATAAGCGATCTCCACACAAGTCTGGTCGTTAGTAGCCTCTCTATCTTCACACCCTTCTACTATCAAATTTTTGTATGACATTGATAAACCTCACTTTTCGTAACTCAACAACATCAATCCATAAATTTTAGCACAACTTTTTCTTGTGCATCACTCAGAAATCAGGTTTTGTGAGTTGATTTACAATGATTAATGTTAATAACTTCACGCACTAAAAGTAACTGATCATTGATAGCCGAGAGAGTATGTTATATTTTTATCAATATCTTCATTAAAGATATTTATCAACCATCATTGGAAAAATAAAAAAAGTTATTTTTTATAGATAAATAACCTGGTACCATCTCATTATATAATTAATAGACTTAGCTACTCATAGATATTGCTTATTCTAGCTTCCCACGTTAATTAGTGTAATAATCTTGTGCAAACTACTCCCATTGTCACAACCATTCAAGCCAAAGCATTTACGCGAAATGCTGAATATATTTAGATATATTAATCAATAATAGAGGGGGATATCGGCAATTACTGTTAATGGTTATTTAAACTGATTGCTTTCAAGTTAGGTGATAAGCTCTACATCTTGTTAAAAGAAAGCATACTGCAGGCTTAATATTTTTAAATTGTATTGCTGACAATTTATCAATACAGTGACGTCTATTTTTGGTACAGGATGCCGACTAGAATAGTTATGATTCCGCACATAGCTGTTTCAGGCCAAATCACATTAATGATTGTTTCATACAACTAAAAAAAGCCCCATCTTAAGGGGCATTTATCAAAACCTGAATGGAACAACCACATCATCATAAATATCAGAGGCAGTTTCCTTATACTCCATCCCTGTTACACTCGCCAACAATACAGGTTTTACACCTAATTTATCGGCCATCATTTTAAATGTTACACCTAAGTGCTCTTTCATAACAATGATGCTTTCTTTCAGTATATGAGGCTCTTCCATTTCAAGAATATCATCAAGCTTCTCTTGTCGTGACTGCCTAGTTTGGCTGAACCAGACATTAGCACTTCTGTACTGCTGTGCATTTATAAATCCTAAAAAGTGAGCTCTAAAGATTATTGCCTTTGCACTCACCTTCCATCTAACTTTTAGATCGTATATTTTTTTCCAATTAAAAGAACCATCAAAATTTAAACAGGCTGGAAATTCACTGGCAAATGACTTCCTCGGGAATAGAAATGCACTAGCAAACGCATCTGCCTCCCTTTCCGTTTGTTTACAACCTGTTTCAATGCCATCGTGCATAACTAAATGGCCACATTCGTGGGCCAAATCAAATCTCATTCTGCAAACACTTTCCTTTGCAGTATTCCTTATTATTATTGGATATTTTCTGTTTACAGATAGAGCATCGACTTTATCAGAAACACCATCGAAACAAGTAACAATAGCCCCTTGATTTTCCAGCACGTTAACCATATTGTCGATCGGAGCATCAGCAGATAAATTCCATCTGACACGGGCCCCCTCAGCAATTTTTTCAATAATGGGGGGGGTCAGTTCAGTAATCTTTGTATTATCGATTAAGTTAAATCCATTTTGAGGCATATCCAAATGCTCATGCAACTCAACTACTAGTTGCTCAAGCACCGTGCTATATGCTTGCACACGCTCTTTTACTCCTACTGGAGTTGTTTGTCTCTTCCGGAAATGACATTGCTCCGGTTTTACATCTCCAGACATAGGCATACCAAAAAAGCCAGGAGATACATTAAGGTACTCTGCCAAAGCGTTTCTGACATCCATTGAAGGAGCCCTTGCATCGCTTTCATATTGGTGTATACCCTGTCTGGAAACAGATACTGCATCACCAAGCTCTTGAAGAGTTACCCCTTTGAGTAAACGAGCCAGCCTTAATCTTTCACCATAGAAATCTAAATACATACCTTACTGACCATTATCTTCGCCATCATTCTCTGCTTTTTTGTCTTTCTTTTTGACAGAGACTGACGCTTTCTTCGTTTCAACTGGCTGAGGCAATTCACTCATGGCAGGGCCAAAAGCAACAACCCGCTCATCAAGAGGAATTTCCCAACACGAAATCTGCTGACCTTCAAGGAAACCGACAAATGTTACGCGCTCAACGTATCGCATTTCATCCAATTCGATAGCAAAAAACCAGAGTACAGCAGCAACATCACCGACTTCTGGCTCAAGGCATGACATTTGCCTTAACGCTTCAATTGAAGGAATTAATCTTCTTTCTTCTGGACAACTCGGTTTACCTCTGTATAGCCTCACAGGAACTGATTGAATCGAAAAGGTAAATCGTCCGTCAGGTTTCACAATTCCTAACCAAGGCCAATTTTTTCCATCCTTTACCGCACGAATGATACGTGAACGCGAACACTCGTATGCCCTCATACCAGTACTACGGGCAGTATCACCAATCTCGTCATCATGCAGATCAATCACATCATCCCTGACATCTCTTATCAGAGATGCTAGCTGTTTTAATCGATCAGCGGTGAGTACGGAGTTAAGTTCCCAAGGTTGCATCATCAGAAAAGGTTCCTCTTTTACAGAGCAGGTATATAGGGTTGAGGCAAGAAGATGTGACAAGCAAATAATCTTGCACTTATGGTGATTTGTCAAGCAACGACAAAAAAGTAAAACCAATAGTGAATTGTCAATATCAACTCATAACCTCTCACCCCCAACATCTGTGTACTTATGAGTGTACTTAATCATCCACATCAATTCATAAAACACATATAAATCATAACATTAATGATACACTCAACATTCAGATTCAACATCGAGTAAGGTGTCTTTCCGCGTAGCCCGTCAGCCAATGGCGGTGCTACGTTTTTCATGACTCACGCTAAATTGTGGACATCTTCAGTTTAGTTTTTCTCATTCATTTTATTGATAAAAAAACCCTCATACCACGCACCACCGCAGAAGAATAACGATTTCACATTACCTGAAGTTATTAAAAATCACTCACCTTAGAAAATCTCAATCGTGACGACGAGCACAAATCGTTACTCTTTGTCCCCAAAATACTGGGGGGAGTCATGCTGTTACACGTTTTGTACCTGATAGGAATCACTGCCGAAGCCATGACCGGCGCGCTGGCGGCGGGTCGTCGTCGGATGGATACATTCGGCGTCATTATTATTGCCACCGCAACAGCCATCGGCGGTGGCTCTGTCCGCGATATTCTGCTCGGCCACTATCCTCTGGGCTGGGTTAAACATCCCGAATACGTGATTATTGTCGCCACAGCGGCAGTCCTGACGACTATTGTGGCTCCCGTCATGCCCTACCTGCGCAAGGTGTTCCTGGTACTGGATGCCTTAGGCCTGGTGGTTTTTTCCATTATCGGCGCCCAGGTGGCCCTGGATATGGGGCATGGGCCAATCATTGCCGTCGTTGCAGCAGTCACCACCGGCGTCTTCGGTGGAGTGCTGCGCGATATGTTCTGTAAACGTATTCCGCTCGTTTTTCAGAAAGAGCTGTACGCCGGGGTTTCATTCGCCTCTGCCGTGCTGTATATCGTCCTGCAACACTATGTTTCCAGTCAGGATATCGTGGTTATCTCAACCCTGATGTTTGGCTTTGTCGCCCGGCTTCTGGCGCTGCGCCTTAAACTGGGTTTGCCGGTGTTTTACTACCACCACGAAAGCCACTAAGGAATGAAGCTCTCAATCTGCTGAGCTGCCAACCAGTGGCTCAGCTGTTTGACCTCCGCGTTGTCCAGCCATGTCATCACCTGACGTGCGCGACGCGGGCCGACTGCCGGAAGTTGTTGCCAGTACAATTCAGTTCGCCCTGACAACTGCCGCCATGAACGATCGCCACTGGCATTGAGCGCCACCAGTGGTAACGGGATGCCTAACGCTTGTATCCAGCGAATAAGAGGCTGTTTTCTAACCAAATTAAACTGATGCCATACCTGCTCACCTTTTGCTTTCGCAAATCCCGGCGTGTGCTGAATCTGCTCCTGAGTTAAAGCCAGCCATGAAAAGATATGTTCAAAGTGATGCTGCTGATGAAGCGCCCGCCAGCCCGCCTCACCCACACCGTCCAGCTTTAAAACAGCGCCAGAGCCCAACCAGACCAGGCGGGAGATAAACTGTTCCTGACACGATGCGGAAGCAAAAAAGCAAGTCAATGAATTGAAGCGATTATCAGGAGGTATCGGTTTAACCCGGTCTGAACTCCGCCAGACGACATCGTCAATACGTGGGATCCCCTGTCCGGCAAGGCTCACCAGGATTTGATCGCCAGGGGCGATATCCCACTCTTTCCAGCGATTTACAGAACCGATATTCACCCGTTGTACCCGTTTATCATCCAGCATGACGGGGGCAAGTGTTGCTACAACGGCGATTTTTCCGCTTTTGCCGACCATAAATTGAATCGCGGTGACCTCCGCCACCTGCGCAACGGGTGGGTATTTCCAGGCAACCAGCCAACTCCCTTGCCCTGGTAACCACTGGTGGGACGCAGGTTCCTTGTCCATTCGCACAACGACCCCATCGGTAACGAAGGGTAAAGCGGACGTCCACCAGTGCGTACGCGCCCGCTCCACGGCCTCAACGTTGTCAACTGGCAGCGTGAATGCCTTCGCTAGTGTAAAACCCGCTGCACTCAACTGGTTGACTCTTTCGGACATTGTCTGCGGGCCATCAGGCCAGGCCCAGATAAAAATCCCCAGTGATGATAAGTCGCTTACGCTGGTCTTGCGCATCAGCAGACCCGCCACCTTCGAACGGGCATTCATCCCGCCCATTTTTTGCTGGATATGCCCTTCCCGTCGCAGAAAGATCTCACCCTGTAACACGCTGTTTGTCAGCGCCCCCGCCACGGTTTGCGGCACGGCTGGCATCAGCTGTACTTTTTGCGTCCAGTCTTCGCCCTTCAGGCCATCGCCACGGCTGATCGCCTGCGTCAGTTTGCCATGTTGATATTTCAGCGTAACCGCCACACCATCAACCTTCGGCTGTACCCACAAATCGTTGTGCCCGCGCATCCATTGCTGCACAGCTCGCTTGTCAGGCAGCTTTTGTACCCCGGTATGGGCGACGGGATGAGGGACCGTACCACCCGGTGAAGGCAACGCCTGGCTGGGCGGAGAGTCGTCAGCAAAACAGTGCTGCCACTGAAGCAGTCGTGCATGCAGTTGATCGTAGACGCCGTCTTCGACCACACTCACTCCCTCTTTCCAGTAGGCGTCATCCCACTGCGCAATTTGCTGTTGCAAACGAGAGATCTCTTCGTGAGCCCTCGCAGACGACCATACCGGACATACCGCCCAGGACTGCGCCTGCCATAACCACAACCCCATCAACATCGCTGTCCCAACTTTCATCGCCACTCTCCGCTGTACGTTTCCAGGCAGATATAGCGCGTTGTGTGGGCAGCGCCGAGCGACAAAAGTGTAGATTGCGTTCAGGCTTCCAGTGATTCCGCTCATTTGCAGAGAATGTTGCGTAAATCAGGAAACAGGCGCGCAAAAAGCAATAATCTGGCGTAAAAAGTGTGACAAAGACTACGTCGCGTAGCGGTGACGTGTATAATAAGCCCGTATGTAGGTTCATTTTCGATAATCACATACGTAAGATACTCATGGCTCAAGGCACGCTTTATATTGTTTCTGCCCCCAGTGGCGCGGGTAAGTCCAGCCTGATTCAGGCTTTGTTAAAAACCCAACCGTTGTATGACACCCAGGTTTCTGTTTCGCACACGACGCGCGCTCCGCGCCCGGGTGAAGTTCACGGCGAACATTATTTCTTTGTGGCTCATGACGAATTCAGAACCATGATTGGCAACGACGCGTTTCTGGAACACGCAGAAGTTTTTGGCAATTACTATGGCACCTCGCGTGAAGCCATTGAGCAAGTGCTGGCTTCCGGGGTAGATGTCTTTCTCGATATCGACTGGCAGGGCGCGCAACAAATTCGTAAGAAGATGCCGCATGCGCGCAGTATCTTTATTTTGCCGCCGTCTAAACTGGAACTGGACCGCCGTTTGCGGGGTCGTGGACAGGATAGCGAAGAGGTGATTGCGAAACGTATGGCGCAAGCTGTTGCAGAAATGAGCCATTACGCCGAATATGATTATCTTATTGTGAATGATGACTTCGACACCGCCCTGGGCGATCTGAAAACCATTATTCGCGCCGAACGTCTGCGCATGAGCCGCCAAAAGCAGCGTCATGACGCTTTAATCAGCAAACTGTTGGCAGACTGAACCCACTTTCAGTATCATGCCCAGTCATTTCTTCACCTGTGGAGCATTTTAAGTATGGCACGCGTAACTGTTCAGGACGCTGTAGAGAAAATTGGTAACCGTTTTGACCTGGTACTGGTCGCCGCGCGTCGCGCTCGTCAGATGCAGGTAGGCGGAAAGGATCCGCTCGTACCGGAAGAAAACGATAAAACTACCGTAATCGCGCTGCGCGAAATCGAAGAAGGTCTGATCAACAACCAGATCCTCGACGTCCGTGAGCGCCAGGAACAGCAAGAGCAGGAAGCCGCTGAATTACAAGCCGTAACCGCCATTGCTGAAGGTCGTCGTTAATCACAAAGCGGGTCGCCCTTGTATCTGTTTGAAAGCCTGAATCAACTGATTCAACACTACCTGCCGGAAGACCAAATCAAACGTCTTCGGCAGGCGTATCTCGTTGCACGTGACGCTCACGAGGGCCAGACACGTTCAAGCGGTGAACCTTATATCACGCACCCTGTTGCCGTAGCCTGTATTCTGGCCGAGATGAAACTCGACTATGAAACGCTGATGGCTGCGCTGCTGCATGACGTGATCGAAGATACTCCCGCCACCTACCAGGACATGGAGCAGCTGTTTGGTAAAAGCGTTGCTGAACTGGTAGAGGGGGTGTCGAAGCTTGATAAACTCAAGTTTCGCGATAAGAAAGAGGCGCAGGCCGAAAACTTTCGCAAGATGATTATGGCGATGGTGCAGGATATCCGCGTCATTCTCATCAAACTCGCCGACCGTACCCACAACATGCGCACGCTGGGCTCATTACGCCCGGACAAACGTCGCCGCATCGCCCGTGAAACCCTTGAGATCTATAGCCCGCTGGCGCACCGTTTAGGTATTCATCACATTAAAACCGAGCTTGAAGAGCTGGGTTTTGAGGCGCTGTACCCGAACCGCTATCGCGTGATTAAAGAGGTGGTTAAAGCCGCTCGCGGCAACCGCAAAGAGATGATCCAAAAAATCCTCTCTGAAATCGAAGGGCGACTGCAGGAAGCGGGAATTCCATGCCGTGTGAGTGGTCGTGAAAAGCACCTCTATTCCATCTATTGCAAGATGGTGCTTAAAGAGCAGCGTTTCCATTCGATCATGGATATCTATGCGTTCCGTGTAATCGTCCATGACGCCGACACCTGCTATCGCGTGCTCGGCCAGATGCACAGTCTCTATAAACCGCGTCCTGGACGGGTAAAAGACTACATCGCCATTCCAAAAGCGAACGGCTATCAGTCTTTGCACACGTCGATGATCGGTCCACACGGCGTTCCGGTTGAAGTCCAGATCCGTACAGAGGATATGGACCAGATGGCCGAAATGGGGGTCGCGGCGCACTGGGCTTATAAAGAGCACGGCGAAACCAGTACTACCGCGCAGATTCGTGCCCAGCGCTGGATGCAAAGCCTGCTGGAACTGCAACAAAGCGCAGGTAGCTCGTTTGAATTTATCGAGAGCGTGAAATCCGATCTGTTCCCGGATGAGATTTACGTTTTCACACCGGAAGGGCGCATTGTCGAACTGCCTGCCGGTGCCACTCCTGTCGACTTTGCTTATGCGGTGCATACCGATATCGGTCATGCCTGCGTCGGCGCACGCGTCGACAGACAGCCCTATCCGCTGTCACAGCCGCTGACCAGCGGTCAGACGGTCGAAATCATTACCGCGCCGGGGGCTCGTCCGAACGCGGCATGGCTTAACTTCGTCGTCAGTTCAAAAGCCCGCGCCAAGATCCGCCAGTTGCTGAAGAACCTCAAGCGCGATGATTCTGTCAGTCTGGGACGTCGCCTGCTCAACCATGCGTTAGGTGGCAGTCGTAAGCTGGCTGAAATCCCGCAAGAGAGTATCCAGCGTGAACTTGAGCGGATGAAGCTTGCGACGCTTGACGATCTGCTGGCAGAAATCGGCCTCGGCAATGCCATGAGCGTGGTGGTAGCGAAAAACCTGCAGCAGGGCGATGCCTCCGCAATCCAACCTGCTATGCCCGGCCACGGTCATTTGCCTATTAAAGGCGCAGATGGCGTGCTGATTACCTTTGCCAAATGCTGTCGTCCGATTCCGGGCGATCCGATCATTGCCCACGTCAGTCCGGGTAAAGGCCTGGTCATTCACCATGAATCCTGCCGTAACATCCGTGGTTACCAGAAAGAGCCAGAGAAGTTTATGGCGGTGGAATGGGACAAAGAGACGGAGCAGGAATTCATCACCGAGATCAAAGTGGATATGTTTAACCACCAGGGTGCGCTGGCAAATCTGACGGCGGCGATCAACACCACCACCTCTAATATTCAGAGCCTGAATACTGAAGAGAAGGATGGTCGCGTCTACAGCGCCTTTATTCGCCTTACTGCGCGCGACCGTGTTCACCTGGCGAATATCATGCGCAAAATTCGCGTGATGCCTGACGTGATAAAAGTCACCCGTAACCGAAACTAGTTTTATGAACCTACAGCGCTATGCACGTATTTGTGAGATGCTCGCCAGGCGCCAGCCGGACCTGACCGTTTGCATGGAGCAGGTCCACAAACCTCATAACGTTTCTGCGATTATTCGTACTGCAGATGCCGTCGGCGTCCACGAAGTCCACGCCGTCTGGCCAGGCAGTCGTATGCGCACCATGGCCTCAGCAGCGGCAGGCAGCAACAGTTGGGTGCAGGTGAAAACCCACCGCACAATTGGCGATGCCGTCACGCATTTAAAAGGCCGGGGCATGCAGGTTCTGGCAACTCATCTCTCTGATAATGCCGTCGATTTCCGCGAAATCGATTACACACGTCCGACCTGTATCCTGATGGGGCAGGAGAAAACGGGTATTACCCAGGAAGCGCTGGACCTGGCGGATCAGGATATCATCATCCCGATGATCGGCATGGTTCAATCGCTTAACGTTTCCGTTGCCTCAGCGCTGATTCTGTATGAAGCGCAGCGCCAGCGGCAGAATGCCGGGATGTATCTGCGCGAAAACAGCATGTTGCCGGAAGGCGAACAGCAGCGCCTGTTGTTTGAAGGCGGCTATCCGGTACTGGCGAAAGTCGCCAAACGCAAAGGGCTGCCCTATCCGCATATCAATAAGCAAGGTGCGATTGAAGCCGATGATGCCTGGTGGTCCACCATGCAGGCGGCGAAGTAAATCATGAGTGGGCGCCTGTTAGATGCTGTCCCGCTCAGTTCACTAACGGGCGTTGGCGCAGCGCAGAGCAGCAAACTGGCAAAAATTGGTCTGCACACCGTGCAGGATCTGCTGTTACACCTCCCTCTGCGTTATGAAGACCGCACCCAACTCTATCCCATTGGCGAACTGCTGCCCGGCGTATACGCCACTGTCGAAGGGGAAGTGCTGAACTGTAACATCACTTTCGGGGGTCGCCGGATGATGACCTGTCAGATCAGCGACGGTACCGGCATCCTGACAATGCGCTTTTTCAACTTCAACGCGGCGATGAAAAACAGCCTCGCCACCGGACGACGCGTACTGGCTTATGGCGAAGCGAAGCGCGGGAAGTACGGTGCAGAGATGATCCACCCGGAATACCGTGTCCAGGGCGATCTCAGTACACCAACATTGCAGGAAACCCTCACCCCGGTTTATCCCACTACCGAAGGGGTGAAACAGGCAACACTGCGCAAGCTCACCGATCAGGCGCTGGATCTGCTGGATACCTGCGCC
Source organism: Citrobacter sp. CtB7.12 (assembly GCF_001297795.1). Taxonomy (NCBI): domain Bacteria; kingdom Pseudomonadati; phylum Pseudomonadota; class Gammaproteobacteria; order Enterobacterales; family Enterobacteriaceae; genus Citrobacter; species Citrobacter sp. CtB7.12. The sequence continues at coordinate 70,854 of NZ_LIFT01000022.1, forward strand.
ATTGCCGAACTCTTACCGCCGGAATTGCTGCAGGGCATGCTCAGTCTGCCTGAAGCGCTTCGCACGCTGCATCGCCCACCGCCGACGCTCCAGTTAAGCGATCTCGAAACCGGGCAACACCCGGCGCAACGTCGTCTGATTCTGGAAGAGTTGCTGGCGCATAACCTGAGTATGCTGGCGCTCCGTGCAGGCGCACAGCGTTTTCATGCTCAACCACTGAACGCCAACGACACGCTGAAAAATCAACTGTTAGCCTCGCTGCCCTTTAAGCCGACTGGCGCGCAAGCCCGCGTGGTAGCGGAAATCGAGCACGATATGGCGCTCGATATCCCCATGATGCGTCTGGTGCAGGGTGATGTCGGCTCCGGTAAAACGCTGGTCGCCGCACTCGCCGCTCTGCGAGCGATTGCGCATGGAAAACAGGTCGCGCTGATGGCCCCGACCGAGTTACTGGCGGAGCAGCATGCCAACAACTTCCGTAACTGGTTTGCTCCACTGGGTGTAGAAGTCGGCTGGCTGGCGGGCAAGCAGAAAGGCAAAGCGCGTCTGGCGCAACAAGATGCGATTGCCAGCGGACAGGTACAAATGGTGGTAGGAACGCACGCGATCTTCCAGGAACAGGTGCAGTTCAACGGCCTTGCGCTGGTCATCATCGACGAGCAGCACCGTTTTGGCGTGCATCAGCGCCTCGCACTGTGGGAAAAAGGCCAGCAACAGGGTTTCCATCCGCATCAGTTGATCATGACCGCTACGCCTATTCCTCGGACGCTGGCGATGACCGCCTACGCAGATCTCGATACCTCCGTCATTGACGAACTGCCCCCCGGACGCACTCCTGTCACAACGGTTGCCATTCCGGATACGCGTCGCCGCGATATTATTGACCGCGTGCGCAACGCCTGTACGCAGGAAGGTCGCCAGGCCTACTGGGTCTGTACGCTGATTGAAGAATCTGATTTGTTAGAAGCGCAGGCCGCTGAAGCTACATGGGAAGAGTTAAAACTCGCGCTACCAGAACTGAACGTCGGCCTGGTCCATGGGCGCATGAAGCCTGCCGAAAAACAGGCGGTGATGGCGGCGTTTAAACAGGGCGAACTGCACCTGCTTGTCGCCACCACGGTGATTGAAGTCGGTGTGGATGTCCCCAATGCCAGTCTGATGATCATCGAAAACCCGGAACGTCTCGGTTTAGCACAGTTACACCAGCTACGTGGACGCGTCGGCCGTGGCGCGGTGGCCTCACACTGCGTACTACTCTACAAGTCGCCGTTATCGAAAACAGCCCAGAAACGCCTGCAGGTGTTACGCGACAGCAGCGATGGCTTTGTGATTGCGCAAAAAGATCTCGAAATTCGCGGACCCGGTGAATTGCTGGGTACGCGGCAGACGGGGAATGCCGAATTCAAAGTGGCGGATTTACTGCGAGATCAGGCCATTATTCCGGAAGTTCAGCGTATTGCTCGTCATATTCATGAACGTTACCCACAAGAGGCAAAAGCGTTAATCGAACGCTGGATGCCTGAAACAGAACGCTATTCTAACGCCTGATCCTGATGGCGATGCAAAAGCGCGGTGGTTCATCACCACCGCACCTTCTCGTTATTGCGCAAAAATAGGCAACAGTAAATACAGCTTAATCACCAGCGCGTTGACGATATCAATGAAAAACGCGCCGACCATCGGCACCACCAGAAACGCCATATGGGATGGACCAAAACGTTCGGTAATCGCCTGCATATTGGCAATCGCGGTTGGCGTCGCCCCCAGACCAAAGCCGCAGTGTCCCGCCGCCAGCACAGCTGCATCGTAATTTTTGCCCATCATTCGCCAGGTGACAAATATCGCGTACAGCGCCATAAAGATGGACTGCACCACCAGGATTGCCAGCATCGGCAGCGCCAGTGAAGCCAGTTCCCACAGCTTCAGGCTCATCAGCGCCATGGCCAGAAACAGCGACAGGCTGACGTTCCCGAGAACAGAGACTGCACGCTCAAAAACGCGATAAAAACCTACCAGCGCCAGGCCGTTACTGACAATCACGCCGACAAACAACACGCAGACAAACGTGGGCAGCTCAAACACTGTCCCCGCCAGCAATTGCGCAACGATCTTACCCACGGTGAGACAGATGGCGATAAGCGCAATGGTTTCAATCAGTACCAGCGAGGTGATCATGCGCCCGACGTCCGGCTTTTCAAAGGCGGTAGGCACTTCCAGATCGTCCGGAATACCGTCCGGCGTGGTGGAGTGTTTGACCAGATAACGTGCCACAGGCCCGCCGATCAGCCCACCAAGAACCAGACCAAAAGTGGCGCACGCCATCGCCACTTCCGTCGCGTTAGCAAAGCCGTAGCGTTCGATAAACAACTTGCTCCAGGCGGCACCAGTACCGTGGCCACCAGACAGCGTGATCGAACCTGCAATCAACCCCATCAGTGGATCAAGTCCCAGCAGGCTGGCCATCCCAATGCCGATGGCATTTTGCATCAGCAGCAACCCCACGACGACGATCAGGAAAATTCCCACCACGCGACCGCCCGCCCGTAAGCTGGCGATGTTGGCGTTTAAACCGATGGTGGCGAAAAACGCCAGCATCAGCGGATCGCGCAACGTCATATCGAAATTCACTTCCCAGCCCATGCTCTTTTTCAGTACTAACAGGGCCAATGCGACCAGCAACCCACCAGCAACGGGTTCAGGAATCGTATATTTCTTGAGGAAGGAGACTGACTGAACCAGTTTACGCCCCAGTAGCAACGTCAGCGTTGCGGCAACAAGGGTTGATAAGGTATCGAGTTGAAACATACAAAGCTCCTTGAGTACGTCTGAATCAGTTACGCACTGATGTCTTATTCCTGCGGATATTTTTAGCTTTTAGTAGTAATTCGGCATGGATTTTAAGCAGAAAAGAGGGAAAAGTTATATAAAAATGTGATTTCATCCATTTTAAATATTAAGAATACCTACTCGCAAACGTTTGCTTTTACCATCTGGTCAGATAAAATGCCCGCTTTGTCATCACGGGATTATCATTGATGTCTGTTAACACCCTCGAGTCGGAAAATGCGCAACCGGTTGCGCAGACTCAAAACAGCGAACTGATTTATCGTCTTGAAGATCGCCCGCCGCTTCCGCAAACCCTGTTTGCCGCCTGTCAGCATCTGTTGGCGATGTTCGTTGCGGTCATTACGCCGGCGCTGCTCATCTGTCAGGCGCTGGGGTTACCGGCTCAGGATACGCAACACATTATCAGTATGTCGCTGTTCGCCTCTGGCGTGGCCTCCATTATTCAGATTAAAGCCTGGGGTCCGGTGGGTTCAGGGTTGTTATCGATTCAGGGCACCAGTTTCAACTTCGTGGCACCGCTGATTATGGGCGGTACCGCACTGAAAACCGGCGGTGCAGACGTCCCCACAATGATGGCGGCGCTGTTTGGCACCCTGATGCTGGCCAGTTGCACGGAGATGGTGCTCTCCCGGATTCTGCATCTCGCGCGTCGTATCATCACCCCGCTGGTCTCGGGCGTAGTGGTGATGATTATCGGTCTGTCGCTGATTCAGGTGGGGCTGACGTCCATCGGTGGTGGTTATGCCGCGATGAGCGACAACACGTTTGGAGCGCCCAAGAATCTGATGCTGGCAGGCGTTGTGCTGCTGCTGATTATTCTGCTCAACCGCCAGCGTAACCCGTACCTGCGCGTGGCTTCACTGGTTATCGCTATGGCGGCGGGCTATGCGCTGGCATGGTTTATGGGCATGCTGCCGGAAAACAACGCGCCAGCCTCCCAGGATCTGATCATGGTGCCGACGCCGTTGTACTACGGGCTGGGCATTGACTGGAATCTGCTGCTGCCGTTGATGCTGGTGTTTATGATTACCTCGCTGGAAACCATCGGCGATATCACCGCAACGTCCGACGTTTCCGAACAGCCCGTCTCTGGCCCGCTGTACATGAAGCGTCTGAAGGGCGGTGTGCTGGCAAACGGCCTGAACTCCTTCGTCTCTGCGGTCTTTAACACTTTCCCAAACTCCTGTTTCGGACAGAACAACGGGGTCATTCAGTTAACCGGCGTGGCCAGCCGCTACGTTGGCTTTGTGGTTGCGCTGATGCTGATCGTGCTCGGTTTGTTCCCGGCGGTGAGCGGCTTTGTGCAGCATATCCCTGAGCCAGTGCTCGGCGGGGCAACGCTGGTTATGTTCGGGACTATCGCGGCCTCTGGCGTGCGCATTGTTTCCCGCGAACCCCTGAACCGCCGCGCAATCCTGATTATTGCGCTGTCACTGGCTGTCGGTCTTGGCGTCTCTCAGCAGCCGCTGATCCTCCAGTTTGCACCTGACTGGGTGAAAAACCTGCTCTCTTCCGGTATTGCTGCGGGTGGTATAACCGCTATCGTACTGAACCTGATTTTCCCGCCTGAAAAGCAGTAAAGGCTATGCGACGGTGATTCAAATTCACCGTCGCTATCATACTCTTTCACGATTCCTGCCTTGAGGATTGCGCGTAAATCGTGCATAACTCAACTATGTGCCCTTCGCAGGATGGAAGACCATGAAATTTATTGGAAAGCTGATTCTCTATGTGCTGATCGCCCTTCTGGTGGTGATTCTCGGCCTCTATTTCCTGCTGCAAACGCGCTGGGGCGCAGAACACATCAGTGCCTGGATATCTGAGCACAGCGACTATCAGTTATCCTTTGAGGCGATGGACCATCGTTTTTCTTCTCCTTCACATATCCTGCTGAAAAACGTCACCTTTGGGCGTGATGGTCAACCAGCCACGCTCGTGGCAAAAGCGGTCGATATTGGGCTGAGTACTCGCCAACTGACACATCCACGGCATGTCGATACGATCCTGCTTCAAAACGGTACCCTTAATATTTCGCCTCAGACGGCACCGCTCCCCTTTCAGTCTGACCGCCTGCAGTTGCAGGATATGGCGCTTAATAGCCCGGGCAGCGAGTGGGATCTGAGCGCTCAGCGGGTTAATGGTGGCATCATTCCCTGGCTGCCCGAAGCCGGTAAAGTGCTCGGCAGCAAAGCGCAGATTCAGCTCAGCGCGGGTTCTCTGACACTAAATGACGTTCCTGCTGCTAACGTACTGATTGAAGGCAGTATCGATAACGAACAGGTGACATTAAGCACTATCGGCGCAGATATCGCGCGCGGTGCGTTAACCGGTGTGGCAAAACGCCATGCTGATGGCAGTTGGATGGTGGAGAATCTGCGGCTGAACGACATCCGACTGCAAAGCGATAAATCGCTGGCCGACTTTTTCGCGCCGCTGAACGCCATTCCATCGCTACAGATTAATCGCCTTGAGGTCACTGACGCGCGTCTACAGGGACCAGACTGGGCAGTCACTGACCTTGACCTTAGTTTGCGCAATCTGACCTTCAGCAAAGACGACTGGCAGACGCAGGAAGGCAAATTGTCGATGAATGCCAGCGAGTTCATTTTTGGCTCGTTGCATCTGTTCGACCCTATTCTGAATGCCGAGTTTTCGCCGCAAGGTATCGCGCTGCGCCAGTTCACTACCCGCTGGGAAGGCGGAATGGTCAGGACTTCCGGCAACTGGCTGCGGGAAGGTAAAGCCCTTATCCTCGATGACGCAGCCATCGCGGGCATCGAGTACACCCTGCCGGAAAACTGGAAACAGCGCTGGATGCAACCGCTGCCGACATGGCTGAACAGCCTGACGCTGAAGAAATTTACTGCCAGCCGCAACCTGGTGATTGATATCGACCCGACATTCCCGTGGCAGTTGACCGCGCTGGATGGTTATGGCGCGAATCTGGGGCTGGTCCAGAACCAGAAATGGGGCGTCTGGAGCGGAAACGCGACCCTGAATGCCGCCGCCGCCACCTTCAACCGCGTTGACGTGCGCCGCCCCTCCTTGTCTTTAGCTGCCAACGCCAACACGGTGAATATCAGCGAACTGAGCGCTTTTACGGAAAGAGGGATTCTGGAAGCGACCGCCAGCGTGTCACAGTTACCGCCGCGCCAGACACAGATCAGCCTGAATGGCCGCGGTGTCCCGGTGAACGTTCTACAGCAATGGGGCTGGCCGGCACTGCCGATCGCCGGTGACGGTAATATTCAGCTGACAGCCAGCGGAACGGTGCAGGCAGACGCGCCGCTCAAGCCCACAGTGAATGGGCAATTGCACGCCGTGAATGCGAATAAACAGCAGGTCACGCAAACCATGCAGGCCGGAGTCGTCTCCGCGGGTGAAGTGACGTCGACCGAACCGGCCCCCGTTTCCCCCGCGCCCGTTACGCCATAATCTCTCCTTAGCGCTCCCGGATATTCATTATCCGGGAGCGTTCTGTCTCTGAGGGGGCGGTTTGGATATTAAAAATTATTGCATATCAAGATTGTTTTTTACCCTCTCATATCTTGATGGGGCAGTTCAGTGTTCATACCAAACTCTTTTAAGAAGCTCCTTTCTGCTTCAGGGCTTCACTATATTTAACGTATAATCTTTACTGAAATAGCTAGCTGGAGCGATCATGCTTCCATATATTCCACCGCTAATATTTATTTTTATAGCGCCCGTTTTTGTGGGTACGCCATAGACTTCAATACAGTTATGATCCTTAGTATCCCTTGTATCAGCTGTAATCACTGAGTCAGGTAATCGACAATTACGTAAAAAAATCCCTGTATCATCAGGTTCTATAACACCTGTTTTTCTTTGTACTCCACCAAAAACACGTCCGCCCAAGATTTTAATTTTATAAAGATATGGTTTGCCTACTTCGGCTTCTGGTAATATTTTGTTATTCGGCATATATTCAGCCTTTGGACTTAAAATACTGCACCCTGAAAGAGACACCAGGCATATGATTATGAAAAAACGAAAATATAACATGATTATTTCAATGGTTTAAAAACCACCCCTCCAAAGAACCGACGAATAAAGAATGATAGATCTTTCTGTGATTTTATTTGCTCTGACACTTCACCCCATGAGAATAGACTTAAATTAACAAAGCCGTCATTCCCCTGAGTCACAGGGCCATTCCAGACAATCCAGTGAGTCGGATATGTGGTATGCTCGGCAGAACTGTCTCTTAACAAACTATCATTAATAAGCGTGACTACTTTATATCCCTGTGCAACATATTTATTTAACGCATTGATTCCCTGGACTCCTACCTGAGAAACGCCGACATTACTAAATACTTTTTCATAGCCTGCTTTTTCAAACCAGTCTGTTAGTGTATGCCACAAGGTAACACCGGCGACAGGGGAATCAAGGGTATCAAAACTAAATATCGCATTTTCTGAATCCCTTAGGCCTGCAAGCGTCATCCAGTCAAGTCCTGAGATATTGTCATAAAACTGACCCGCAGGATGGCGGCATCCCTCACCAGGTTCTATCTTAAGGTCACCGATTCTGGTTTTACCATATCGCCAAAGTTCACGAGCAGCCTGTGCATAAACATCAGGGCGATCTTTTTGCAGACAGTAAAAAAAAGTAGCAGGACCACACAGACTAGCCCCTAATTGAGAAGGATAAGAGAGATTGCAGAATCTATCCTGAATATCTGCTTCAATTTTGTTTTTTTCAAACGGATCCAGAGGAGTTCCGATAGGATATTCTCTAGCAATAAATGGGCGTTCTGGGATAGTGATTTTAATTTGCTTTATTTCACCCCCTTGACCTTCAGGCTTCATGGTTCCTTTTGATTCAAAATAACAAGGGTTCTCCCGCTTGACTGAAGACAAGGCTTTGCCTGACGCGAATTCTTCCAATGTATACATCTTAGTGAACGGAACAGGCGTTACACAGTGCGTATGTAACATCGTTTTTCGATAAACCTTCATTTCCATAATATAAATAGTCGAGAGTGATTCATTTATATTTCTGGTCATATGCTTCTGTGTTTCATAATTCCCGAGAAACTGCTGTTTTTGCACATCCACAAGAAGGTGTTTATTCCTTTCAGTGTCCATGCGGTAAATTTGCAGGTCATACAGAAGTGAATCAGCCGGGACATTAGAATTAATACGGGTACTGAGTTGGTAAATTGCCATAATTAATCCATTAATAAATATGACGGGCATTGTGAAAAGTCAATGTATTCCGCATTGGGCAGGTGTATTGTGTGGCAGAGCAGAAAACGTAATGGTCTGGGTAATGGCACAATACTCTCACCCGTGGCAACATAAGTTAGCCCTTCTTCGGTCCAGTTCTGAGCCATCAGTTCAAAGTAGCCATCACAAATACTGCATGATAGCTTGTCGCCGATCCTGGCTATTGCTTTATTTACCTCAAACCGGGACGCGGTGACAGAAATGATTTCTCCATAACTCGTTTTATCACCCAAACAAATGAGTGCCGCTGCCATCATTAATCCCTCAATATATAAGCAGTTATGTCTACCGATATTATACAACAATCACGACTTAACCAAAATCAATCGATTCTGAACGAGCTGTTCCAGCAGCTCTTTTACCCGGTCGGTGAACAGATCTTCCGTCGATTCCCTAAATCAACCCGGAGGGAAAGTGTATCAATGCCCTATGCCTCAGTTGCGATATTCCTGAGCAGTGTGAACCTGGAAGAGATGAAAATTCACTGGAGTGAAGTAGTACACCTGGCGTCCTCGGCAAAGTAGGGAACCGTAATGGCATCCCTGATACTAAAAAAAGCTTGTCGGCAATCCCAAACAAACTGGACTTGCAAAAGTTGGCCGCATTGAGCGAATCCTGTTTATGCTCGACTGGTTCCGTACTCCTCTACCACGTTGGCAGGTACTGGCGGGTTGGGATAAAGGTGAAACCTGTAATGCATAAAAGACTGAATAACAAAGAAAAACTGCTGTCACATTTGTCGCCATTAGGCTAGTAGCATATTAATCTGACAGCTGATTATACTGAAAAAACAAACATATAACTGCTTACGGTAAGTTTCGTTCTCCAAGCTGCCCCTATGAAAGCGAAACAGGTATTCATTTATCGGCTATTTGTGCCTATTTTCCGCAACAGGTTTTCATCCCCGCCGGGAGTTGTTATAACAATTACGTTGGAAGTCTTATTTAATAATTACAAACACCCTACATAAAATAAAGGAATAGCCATGTCTGTAATACGTCAACGTATTCTGGCGGATATGCAAAGATTCTCCAGAGCAATGATCGGGGCGGTCTTGTTCTTACCTGTTATTGGCTTAATCCTGGCATTAAGTTCAATATTAACTAACCCGACACTTATTTCCGAAACCAGCTTTTTACATCAAATAGGTCAACTCCTCGGTGATACCTTCTGGCCATTATTTGGCAACCTGGGACTGCTTTTCTGTGTCGGCATCAGCTATGGTCTGGCGAAAGATAAAAAAACCGAAGTCGCGCTGGTTGCCGTCATGTGCTTTATTATGTTTTTGGGCGCCAATCACTCCTGGCTGGAATATACTCACGGCATCGCTGAAAAGGTCAATGGCGAATATTATGGCACCGGACAAACGCAAATTTTAGGTTTTGTCGTTGTTGATATGGGGATCTTTTTAGGGATTATTCTCGGCTGCACCATTGCCTGGGTCCATAATAAAGTCTCTGAAATAGAGTTGCCGGGCGCACTCTCGATGTACGGCGGCGCAAAACTGACCTTAATCGCCATGACACCGGTGATCCTTTTTTACGCCATTGCCTTTACCTGGTTCTGGCCCTTCATCACGCACGGCATCGCGGCATTAACCAGTTTCATGAAAAACGCCGGGGTGGCAGGCGTCTTCGTGTACGGCTTCTTTGAAAAATTCCTGATCCCAACAGGACTGCACCACTTTGTCTGGTCTCCCTTCCAGTTGACCCAGATTGGCGGCACTCTGAACGTTGACGGGCAGGTGGTCTCCGGGACGCAAGCCATCTTCCTGGCCTACATGCGCCATCCGGATCTCACCCCGGTAATGAACGAAGCACTGCGCTTTTCCCAGCAGGGCATGACGACAATCTTTGGTCTCTCCGGTGCAGCGCTGGCGTTTTACCACACCGCCACGCCGGAGAAGAAAATGATGGCGAAGGCGATTCTGTTGCCCGCTATTATTACCTCTATCCTCACCGGAATTACCGAACCGATTGAATTTACATTCTTATTTATTTCGCCGCTGTTATGGCTGATTCACGCCACGCTGACCGCCGCCTCTCAGGCAATTTGCGATCTGCTGACGGTTCGTCCGTGGGGCGCGTCCGGACTCATTGAGTTTCTGATATATAACCTGCCGTTACCGGCAGCCCTCACCCGCTGGCCGCTATACGTTCTAATCGGTATCGGGCAATTCGCCGCGTACTACGTCATTTTCCGTACGCTGGTCATCAGGCTGAACCTGAAAACACCAGGGCGCGAAGATGACGGCGAAGTGAAACTCTACAGTAAAGAAGATTACCGCAATAAAAAGGCCAAAGCAGGTCAGGCCGTCACCGATGAGATCATTAAAGGCTTAGGTGGCAAAGAGAACATTATTTCTGTTGATAACTGTTTTACCCGATTACGCGTCGCGCTCCATCATCCTAACAAAATTGATGAAGCCTTATTAAAAAGTACCGGCGCCAATGGCGTAGTGCGTAATCAAAATGAAGTTCAGGTTATTTACGGTGTGAGGGTTGGACAGGTTCGAGCCCGGGTAGATAACTGGCTGGCAAATAATTAATCAGGAGTTGTTATGAAATTAACCGTATTAGGCGGGGGCGGCGTTCGTTCCGCGTTCCTGGCGAAATCTCTGGCCTATAATGCGCATCGTATTGGTTTACAGGAAGTGGTGTTCCTCGATAACGCAGAAGAGAACCTGAAAATTTTCGGCGAAATCGCCCGTTATGTTTTTGCCACGATTCGACCTGATATTCGTTTCAGCCTGACGACGGATCCGGTATCCGCGTTAAAGAACAGCAATTATGTCATCACTACGCTACGCGTCGGCGGCGATGAAAGCCGTGTGCGCGATGAACGTATCGCGCTCAACCATAACACATTAGGTCAGGAAACCACTGGGGCGGGTGGTTTTGCGATGGCGATGCGGTCAATTCCCGCCATTCTCAATTACTGCCGTCTGATTGAAGAACATGCCGCACCCGATGCCATTCTGTTCAACTTTACTAACCCTTCCGGACTGGTTACCGAGGCGATCATCAAATCCGGGTTCAAACGTCGGGTTTATGGCATTTGCGATGCCCCTTCAGAGTTGATTCGCGAACTGCCTGCCATCCTCAACTGCGACGAAGCGGATTTGAAAGTGGAGTGCTATGGTCTGAACCACTTCTCGTGGTTTACCCATTTCACCGTGAAAGGTGAGGACGTCACCGACAAACTGGTGAGCAACCCGGCACTGTACAGCAAAACGGCGATGCAGTACTTCTCACCGGTGCTGGTTCAGCTTTGCGACAAGCAATTACTGAATGAATATCTCTATTACTACTACTATCGCGAAGTGGCGCTGAAAGCGATTCAGGATGCACCGGAAACGCGCGGTGAAGCTATCGCGCGGATCAACAAGGAAATGCGCGAGGAACTGCGGAATGTGGATGCGCAGGCAAACCCGGAAGCCGCATTCGATATCTGGATGAAACACTATCTGCGCCGCGAAAATAGCTATATGCAGAGTGAGTCGCATCAGGAAAAATTCAACACCCGCACGCCGCTAACGCTGCAACAGTTTATTGAAGAACCGGATAGCGGCGGTTACGCAGGGGTGGCGCTGGATATTCTCGAAGCCGTGAACAGCGCCACCAGCAAACGCATCGTTGTCTCACTGCAAAACAATGGCACGCTGGATTTCTTACGCCCGGATGATGTCATTGAGATCAGCTGTGATCTGAGCAAAGAGGGGCTGAAACCGGTGACGCCGATCCACGTACCGGATGCGCAGAAAAACATGATCTCCTGCGTGAAAGAGTACGAACGTCTGGCAGTGGACGCCATCATGCGCAAAGATAAATTTCTGGCAATCCGCGCATTAATGGCGCATCCGCTGATTGGCTCCTGGTCGTTGGCCGAAAAGTTGGTTGGCGAGTATCTCGACGAAGCACAGTTTAGCGACTGGAAATGATCGTTCCCGGGGCGTCGAGTGGCGCCCCGCCCGGATTTTGCATAAACCAGAGCTTCAGCAAATGTTCGAATCCCAGGATGCAGTAACCAAAGAAAGGGTTGCTCCAGTAGATATCATCATCAAACTTTTGCGGATCGTGAATGATGACGGCGGTGTTTGCCGCCTGGGCCAGGGGGCTTTGATAGTCACCGGTAAAGCAGACAAGGTCGGTATTTTTACCTTCCAGCGCCTTGACCCAATTTAATGCCGAACTGCTGCGACCAGATTTAGACACCAGCCAGATAGAATCGAATTTTGCAGCCGTTTTTTGTTCCAGTATTTCGTAGTCCGGCCAAAGTGCCAGGCTGGCATTCACGCCAATCACCAGGAATTTATTATAAATATATTGCGCAATCAGTTGTGAGAAACCGCTGCCATGAATAAGAATACGGTCGTGCTGCAGACGATTTAATAGCAAGGCGAGGTTTTCGGTTGGCTGGACATTCATAAAGTTAATATCATTGGTCACATCAAGTTTTGGCATTGTGATATTAAATTTAATGAAATACACCAGCTCCAGCCAGCCGCTAAATTTGAGCTTTTTCGCCAGACGGACCAGCGATGACGGATTGCTGTAACAGTGTTCCGCGACGGTGCGGATACCCTCACGAATGCATTGCTCTGGATTATTCTGAATAAAGCGCAGTACGGTAACTTCTGTCTTACTTAATTTTACATCACGAAATACATTTTCCAGTTCCATTTTCTGCTCCTGTGAGTGCAGAATAAATTTATCATTTTTTAAAGTAAACGGTCTGTGCAACAGGTCACTTCATCACAATTTCATATTAAAAAAAGAAATGAATAAAAATCTGACATTACTCGCCATGATATTTTTCTTATGGGGCAATATAACCGCCATTAACAGCGTGCTGATCATCTTTTTCTATCAGTATTTCCATCTGTCGTGGTCGCAGTCTATTTTCATTACCGTTATTTTTTACGTGGCCCCTTTTCTGACCTGTCTGCCCTGTTCAATGCTGATTGAACGCCAGGGGTACCGTAAGGTGTTGCTGCTGTCGTTAACGTTGTCGGTTGCGGGATGCCTGCTGTTCGCTCTGGCGTTGCAGCTGGATTCCTTCGCCCTGTCACTGTTGGCGATGTTTGTCGTGGCGACGGGCGTGGCGGCGATGCAGGTTGTCGCGAATCCCTATCTGACATTGCTCAGCGCACCGCACAAACGCATTGGCAATCTGTGTCTGGCCTCTGCGGTTAATTCGCTGGGAACCACGCTGGCGCCCATGCTGGTTGCGCTCCTCCTGGCGTTTTCCCCTATCGATATCCTGGCGCGTGAAGAACCTATCAGTGCGCTCTGGCTTTGCCTCGCCTGCTTTTCGCTGGTATTGATTACAGGGGTTTTCTGGATCCGCCTGCCGGATGTGGCGCGCCCGGGAAAAGCCGCGTCAGGAACGTATAACGCCTGGAAGAACAGAGAACTGTTATTCAGTGTGGCGGCGATTTTTATCTATGTCGGCGTCGAAGTGAGCCTTGCGACCAGTCTGGTAAAATATCTCATCACCATCGGCGGCTGGAGCACTACTGTTGCGATGTCGCTGGTCTCTTTTTACTGGGGAGGTGCGCTGGCGGGTCGTTTTCTTTATGGTTTTCTTGCCGACAAAACAGGCAATTACACGCCGTTTCTGATGGCGACGCTGGCCTGTGCAACGGCGGTGATGATGGCGATATGGCTGAACAATACCACTGGCGGTTATCTGCTTATCCTGACCGGTTTAGGAAACTCAATTCTCTATCCGATTATCTTCGGGCACACCATCAACAAAAATCCGGCGATCGCCAATATTTCTGCCGCAGCAATGGTGATGGCCGGGATTGGTGGTGCGGTTATACCCTTACTGCAGGCTGCTTGTATTGATGGACTCAACCTCCGGTTCAGCTTTCTATTACCGGTCGCGTTGTATCTGCTGCTGGCGCTGTGGGGGCGGCTGAACCTCCACCCCCTCGGTACATCAACTTAAAGCGAAATGACGATCTCATGACTTTGCGGCGTCACCATCACGCCCAGTTCGCTTCCCCGGTGTGAAGCGCCGCGAATACCGCTAATCTGCGCGATGTTACGCAGGCACAACGTCCAGTCGCGCGCATCCCCCTTGCCCGTCACGGTGAGGGTGTTGCCATTGCGCTTAGCAATCAGCGTAAAGATAACCGAACCGTCAGCGGCAGGGACGTCGCACACGGCTTCACGTCCCTCCTCGAGCGCGAACAACTGGAAGGCAGTGCCTTCGTTCCACGCGTAATCTGGTTTCTGATTATTACGGCCCAGCGCCAACAGGGTGTTGCCACGCACATACACTGGCAGACTCAGGAAGTCATGCTGCTGTTTGTACCAGCGGCTGCCCTGTACGACGTCATTGTGCCACAGATGCGTCCAGCGTCCTTCCGGCAAGTAAAACTGCACCTCCCCCGTTTCCGAGAATACCGGCGCCACCATCACTGAATCCCCTAGCATATACTGGCGGTCGAGATAATCGCATGCCGGATCGTCCGGGAACTCCAGCATCATGGCGCGCATCATTGGCGTGCCCCGCTCGTGTGCACGAGCCGCTTCACGGTACAGGTACGGCATCATGCGGCACTTCTGCTCGGTGAAGAAGCGCACCACATCGCAGGATTCCTCATCATACGCCCAGGGCACACGATAGGATTTGCTGCCGTGCAGGCGACTGTGGCTGGAGAGCAGACCAAATGCACACCAGCGTTTATAAACGTGTGCCGGCGCGGTGTTTTCGAAGCCGCCGATATCGTGGCTCCAGAAGCCAAAACCGGACAAGCCAATGGACAGGCCGCCGCGCAGGCTTTCTGCCATTGACTCATAGTTGGCGTAGCAGTCGCCGCCCCAGTGTACCGGAAACTGCTGTGCGCCCACCGATGCGGATCGGGCGAACAGCACCGCCTCTTTTTCGCCAACGGTCTCTTTCAGCACGTTCCACACCAGTTCGTTGTAGATGTAGGCATAATGGTTGTGCATTTTCTGCGGATCGGAACCATCAAACCATTGCACATCGGTCGGGATACGCTCGCCGAAGTCGGTCTTGAAGCAGTCAACACCGATATCCACCAGACCTTTCAGTTTATTGGCATACCATTCACAGGCCTGCGGATTGGTGAAGTCATAAATCGCCAGCCCCGGTTGCCATTTATCCCATTGCCACAGGGAACCGTCCGGACGTTTCAGCAGGTAGCCTTTCTCTTTCAGCTCCTTGAAAATCGGCGATTTCTGTCCGATGTACGGGTTGATCCATACGCAGACCTTCAGCCCTTTCTCCTTCAACCGACGAATCATTCCTTCCGGGTCGGGGAACGTCACCGGATCCCATTCGAAGTCGCACCACTGAAAAGCCTTCATCCAGAAGCAGTCAAAGTGGAAGACGTGCAGCGGCAGATTGCGCTCAGCCATGCCGTCGATAAAGCGGTTTACCGTCGCTTCATCGTAGTTGGTGGTGAACGAAGTGGTCAGCCACAGGCCAAACGACCAGGCAGGCGGCAACGCCGGACGCCCCGTGAAGCGGGTATAGCGGTTCAACACTTCTTTCGGCGTCGGACCGTCGATCACGAAATATTCGAGATATTCGCCCTCGACGCTGAACTGCACTTTCGACACTTTCTCCGAACCGACTTCAAACGAGACGCACTGTGGATGGTTGACCAGCACGCCATAGCCACGGTTGGTCATATAAAACGGGATGTTCTTATAGGATTGCTCGGTGCTGGTGCCGCCATCGCGGTTCCAGGTTTCTACCGTCTGACCATTACGCACCAGCGCGGTAAAGCGCTCGCCCAGACCGTAAACCGTCTCGCCGACGCCCAGATCCAGGCGCTCGAACATGTAGTTCCGCTGGGTGGTGGTGTCCTGCACATAGCCGTTGTTCTTCAACTGACTACCGGTAATGCGCACACCGTTACGCAGGAAATCCAGCGACCAGCACTCACCTTTAGTGACGCGCACGCTTAAGTTACCGCTTTTCAGCTCAGCAACCTCAGCGGTGTTTTGGATATCGACCTTCACGTCCTGTAAAACGTTGAGCGGGTAATGCGGACCGTTATCCAGCGCCCCCTGAAAGTGTTCCATACGCACGCCCACAATCCCTTCCTGCGGCGAAGAGAAACGCAATGTAAAGAGCGGAGTATCCAGTTGCCAGGTGCGTTCGCGGACATCACGCGGCGCGGCATAAACCACCAGTTCGTTACCGTGCTGTTCCACATCAAACACCTGGACTGGATGAAGTAAATTAAGGCCAGGCTGAATCAGCCAGTTTCCATCGCTAATCTTCATACTCTGTTCCTTTAGTTCTGAAATTCGTTATGCGTAAATTCCTGCTGATTGCGACGCGCGCCCTGTGCCAGTTGGTCGAGGATGTTTCTCAGGTAAGGCGTTTTCAGGGTGTAGAAGCGTTTGGCAATCACGGCACTCAGCAGATAGCAGATGGCCGGGACGATTGTGAACAGGGCAATAATGATGTTGATGGTGGCGTTGTTCTGCGTTTTCGCCGCCGCGTCGTAGCCACCGCCTGCCAGCATCCAGCCAATAAGCGCGCCACCGAGCGCCAGACCCAGTTTGAGTACGAACAGTGTGCCCGCAAAACTGATACCGGTCAGACGTTTACCGTTGCACCATTCGCCATAATCGACGGTATCGGACATCATCACCCACTGGATCGGCGTCACCAGCTGGTGCAACACGCCAATCACGAAGATAAAGACGAACATGGTGATGTCGGCCTGCATCGGGACAAAGAACATCGCGAGGCTAACCACGGCCAGGGCCGCGTTGGTCCACCAGAAGATGCTGACTTTGCATTTCCAGTCGGTGAGGGGTTTTGCCAGCGCGGAGCCAATCAGGTTACCGACACAGTAGGTGGTCAGGAAGGCGACGAATACTTCCGGCGTCCCCAGGATCCAGGTGACGTAATACATCATCGCGCCACCGCGTACGCAGACGGCGAGAATATTGAGGATGGTCAGCAGCCCCACAATCCGCCACTGGTCGTTTTGCCAGATATCGCGGAGATCTTCGCGCATTGAGGTTGTGCTCGGTGGCGCTTCGATACGCTCTTTGGTGGTGAAGAAGCAAAACGCCAGCATCAGGAATGCCACTACCGACAGCACTGCAATCCCACCCTGAAATCCCAGCGCTTTGTTATCACCGCCAATAAGATTCACCAGCGGCATCATCAGCACGGTCGAGAGCATCCCGCCCGCCGTCGCCAGCACAAAGCGCCAGGATTGCAGAGAAATACGCTGCGTGGGGTCATTAGTGATCACCCCGCCCAGTGCGCAATACGGGATATTCACCACGGTATAAAGCAGCGTCAGCAGCGTATAGGTGATGGCAGCGTAAATCATCTTACCGTTCAGGCTGAGGTCCGGCGTGCTGTATGCAAGGACGCAAACAAGGCCAAACGGCAGCGCGCCAAACAGCACCCACGGACGGAATTTGCCCCAACGGGAACGCGTGCGATCCGCCAGCAGCCCCATGCACGGGTCTGAAATGGCGTCCAGCGCGCGCGCCAGTAAAAACATGGTGCCGACAAAACCGGCGGGAATACCGAAAATATCGGTATAAAAAAACATCATATACAGCATGACGTTATCAAAAATGATATGACTGGCAGCGTCGCCCATCCCGTAGCCAATCTTCTCCTTAACAGACAAAATATGAATAGTCATAACGCATCCTTTCGCGCTCTCATGCGCACTGGTACCGGTTACCGTTTTTGTAAACCATTCGCGCTAGCGACGGATATTCCGATATCTCGTTATTAAATTACGATTCTTGTTTTCTGTGATCGCGGTTGCGCCAGAAGATGTGAGAAAATGTAACTAGAGGAATTTATGAGGATTTATATGAAACCGATCATGGTAAGAAGAAAGGGAAGTTAAAAAAGTGAGTGAGGGGGTGTGGAAACGTCAGGAAGTAGCTATAATGCGCCCCGCCTCCATGTAGCAATGCAGGCGCGGAAGATCGTCGTCTCCGGTGAGGCGGCTGGACTTCAAATCCAGTTGGGGCCGCCAGCGGTCCCGGGCAGGTTCGACTCCTGTGATCTTCCGCCAAAATATCATGCCCTATTCCCGCTTCAGAAAGCCTAAAACGCCTTCTACATTCGAGTTTCGCGCGGTTTTCATCGCGTCTCTTACAACACCATCACCATCTCGTGCCACGCCATCCCGCCGTGATCGGATTCAGACGGTTTGACGTAGCGATAGCCAAAGTGAGCATAAAGATCGACATGACGATCTTTACACATCAGGTGAATCGTCTTTTTGTGCATCGCTTTCATCCGCGCCACAAATTCGCGCATCATCAGTGAAGAATAGCCTTTCCCCTGAAAATCCGGGTGCACTACCACCGACATAATCACCGCATTGGGCGCATCCGGATCGTGGCCTACCAGTTCCTTAAAAGCCTCGTCAGACATCACCACTTCCCAGGCGCAACCGGCATTAATAAAGCCAGCCACCTCGCTGTTTAACTCCATGCACATAAATCCCTGCGGATAGCGCTGGATACGGGTAGCAATCTTTTCCCGGGTTGCCGCTTCATCGCCTTCATAGGCGAGCGTTTCAATCTCATAACAGCGGTCAACATCGGCGGGCGTGGCCTGACGGAATAGCGGAGTGGGCATGCGTTTACCTTTTTTTGAATCAACTGGACTGCCTCATCATACCCGCAGATAACACGGTTTACGCTGATGGTATTCACATGAAAATGAAAGGGATGTACAAAGCCCGGCGTGATGTTATTCGCCGGACCATTTGCGGATGTGCGAGCAGATTGACGCATTGCGTCATGAAATCAGCTAGCCGGGTAGTCCAGATACCCTTCTTTCCCGCCACCAAAGAACGTCTCTTTAATTGGCGCATTCAGCGGCAAGTCATTTTTTAGTCGATGCGGCAGATCTGGGTTAGCAATAAACGGACGACCAAAACCGATCAGATCGGCCCAGCCGTTCGCCAGCGCCTCTTCAGCACGGGCTTTGGTGTATTTACCGGAGTAAATCAACGTGCCGTGGAAGATAATACGCAGCGCTTCTTTAAACGCGGCAGGCATGACCGGCGCATCTTCCCAGTCCGCTTCGGCGATATGAATATAGGCAATGCCTAGCTCGTTCAGCACGCTGGCTGCCGCCAGATAGGTCGCTTCCGGGGTATCATCTTTTGACCCCATCAGCGTGGTCAGCGGAGCGAGACGAATACCCACGCGCTCTTTACCAATTGCCGCAGAGACCGCCGTCACCACCTCCCGCATAAAGCGCAGACGGTTTTGCAGCGAGCCGCCGTATTCGTCGTTACGCAGGTTGGCCTGCGAGTCAATGAACTGATTGATCAGATAGCCGTTCGCCCCATGCAGTTCAATGCCGTCAAATCCTGCAGCGATAGCATTACGCGCCGCCTGAGCATAGTCATTGACAATAGCCGGGATCTCTTCCAGCGTCAGGGCGCGCGGCATGTCATGCTGCACCATCTCGCCGACGCCATTTTCCGGGCCGCGCCCTTCCACATCGACAAAGACTTTCACCCCTGGCGCCTGAATGGCAGAAGAAGAGACCGGCGCGGCGCCGCCAGGTTGCAGAACGGTGTGTGAAACACGACCGACGTGCCACAACTGAGCGAAGATTTTACCGCCCGCCTTGTGCACGGCGTCGGTGACTTTTTTCCAGCCAGCAATCTGTGCATCGGAATAGATACCCGGCGTCCAGGCATAGCCCTGACCCTGCTGGCTGATTTGCGTGCCTTCGCTAATGATAAGCCCCGCGCTGGCACGCTGCGCGTAATAGTCCGCCATCATGTCAGTCGCGACGTCGCCTGCCCCGGCGCGAGAACGCGTCATCGGCGGCATAACAATCCGGTTTTTTAACGGCAAGGCATTCAGCGCATAGTGATCGAATAACATAATGGGTTTCCCTCGCGATTATTTATACAGTTCTGCACTCATGGTGACGGTATTGCCCATTCGAGCGCTGGTGATTTTGTATTCAGAGGCGTTCATCTCTTTCGCTTTTTGGGCAATCACTGCTTCAGCAGAATCCAGCGTGGTGCCAGACGCCGTAACGCTCTGTGCAGAGGCGCTAAAGGTCATAGCAGAGAACAGAGAAGCAGTAATAACAGCGATAATGGTTTTCATGTTTAATCCCAGAGTAAATTGATTGGTTGGCGTTGAATAACGCATTGGGAGAAGAATACGCTGACGACCTGATGACATAAATGATACAAATGGCAATAGACTATTGCGTTTTTGTTCACAATAAGAGGAGAACGGATCGCCAGTGATTTTGGCTCTGCGCGTTTGACCTGCCATCAGACAAACCACTGCGCTTTGAAGAAGGCCACTATGGCGAGGTACAGATCCAGGGCTTTACCCGATCTGAGGAAGCGAACGGGATCGATAAAAGCAAAGACTTAACGCAACAGGTAGGGTAATGATTTCAGCAATACTCCAGCCTGTTACGCCAAAGTCGTTCTGTCCTGCGAAATATCTTAACGATATCGATCATCAGGATTGTTTTTTTACCTTCAAAGAAAACTGTTTCGGTGTTATGCCAAAGAACTCTTTAAAGTTACGAATAAAGTATGAAGTACTGGTATAGCCCACTTCATTGGCAATACTGTTAATATGCTTCTCAGTCGTGGTGATGAGTTTTGCCGCCTGATGCATGCGAATATCCAACACCAGCGTATTAAAATTATTACTCTCTTTCTCCAGCTTTTTACGAATCGACACCTCCGACATATGTAAAATGTTCGCCAGATCTGCCAGCCTCCACGATTTAGAGAGATCGGCTTCAATGATTGACTTCAGTCGTTCAGTAAAGGTGGTATCCGTTGATACCGACAAGGAATAAACTAACGATTCTATATCCCTCATTTTAGAAAGAAGATAGGTTATTTTATAAACTTGTCGGTGTTGTGGGACATCGCTTCCCGTTAATCGTTTGAAGATTTTTGTATCTGTTTCATCAACAGGACAGGTAAATATTTTACGCCGCGTCTGGTTGACTCTTTGCGGATCTAACAACAGCGGTTCCATCACCTTACAGATACAACTCAACACATCACTATCAACGTGATAGAGCTCATAAGGAACCCCTTTACCTAGCACTTTTAATGCAACATCAATCACTGTGTTTTTTTCGATATAACAAAGTGATTCAGGGGGTACATTAAAGGACTGCCCATCTTTCGTTTTTATAAGCAGTTGCGCATCCCGTAGATAGATAATCGCACAGTTATAAAAACGTATCTTTTTCAGCACCAACAGATTGTTGTGTGCATTGCTTTCCTTAGCCGGAAAATTAAGGGTACTTAAAGCACTTTGACTATTCATACAGTCACCCCCATGCTTTGTATGCATATAATTTCATGGGTTATCAGCCATGTAAATTCGGAATTTTTTAATTAACGAAATAGTTTATAATTTTAATTATTACTTTTTTAACTATGCATTTCTTTAAAATACATAGCGTTACCCAGTGGGCTTGGTGATGTAGCTAACAATTTTAATATTTTCAACAGGAAATTACACGTAGAAACAGCAATCAGGTATTTGACACCAGAAAAACATCATTAAGCAGCAGCGGCAGTTTTCTGGTGGACTCCGCGCCGAGTTTAATTTTTATCTCGCGTATCCTATAATAAATAGTATTTTCCTTTAGCTGTGTTAACGTCGCGATCTCCCTGACTTTCTTCCTTTTAAAAAAGTACAAATAGACAATTTTTCGTTCATCCTCCGTAAAGTCGTTGAACACAGAAACAGGCGAAGGTCTGCTGCTCGTCAGGACTCGCAGTTTCTTACAACGGTACGCAATCTGATCGAGGGACAGACACGTCACCGGGAGTTTCTCCATAAGAAAACTGTAAGCAAAGTAATCGTCCTTGTCGCAGACCAGATATATTTTATTATATTTATTAAGCACATCATGATCAGATTCAATCTCTCTGTACTCATGACATTTAATATCTGGTTCATCATTAGAGAGCAATGACAACCCATAATTAAAATAGGCATTTTTACTTGCCAACAAAAAAGCAACCGACATAAGAACTCTTAGTTATCAAATGTATTAGACACCTTAACCAAAAGTGACTATAAAGTATGAAAAGTGCAAAAACCACCCTAAAAAATAACCCATTGCGATAAAATTATGCACACCAACTTGTTGCGTAAATGGATTTAATTCTCACTCACATTTAATCCATAAAAAAGCCTGAACTATAGGTTCAGGCTTTTACTGACTCACCTGTTAAAATCAGAATGAATAACGGATATTGGCGTTAATTGCCTTATCGATATCGTAATGACCGAAGGCCGAACGCTCTATATTAAGACTAATCCTGGTGTTTTCTTTAATTCTGGCATTAACACCTAAACTGAAGTTAACCCGGCTATCTTTACCATTCTTAATATGAGTTTCCCCGGCAAAATCATGAACAACCGTCTCTGCCGGTTTAAACAGGTCATACTGATAATGAACGCCCGCCAGCGCCGTCAGTTCCCAGTCTTTCCCTCTGAACGTTTTTCCGGATTCCACCCCCGTACGACCAATCAACGGATTCTCCTGCTTACGCTGCATACGGATGTCTGAACCTGCAGACTGCCAGTCAAACCGGGTTCCTGACACCGAGCCATAAACCAGTTCCGTCTGCGGCTGGATAAAGGTTTCGCCGGGTAGCGCGAAGCGCCAGCCGGTTTCTGCGCCCAGATACCAGGAGTGCGAGCGGTAATCCTGCTCCGGCATTCCTGTTTCACTCGCTGAATAGTGGTTATCGTGGCGGACATATTTACCGATGGCATCCACATACAGCCCGGAGTCAAACATCGCGGAAGCATAAATACCGATACCGGTTGATTTCGTCTGTCCGGACCAGCCATCGCCATGGCTGTTACTGTGAGTGAACGTTGCCGTCACACCGGTAAACAGGTCGCCACCGTCAAACGCGTGCTTTCTGTCGGCGCCAGCCTGCAGGTGAGTCCAGCTGTCGGAATAACCCGCATCTGCAGAACCCGTACCGCTGAAGACCCGCGCCCAGGCCCCGGTTTCACCGTGGGTGTTGCGCAGGTCGCCCATGCGGTAGTTCAGGTTATTCATCTCCGTCAGAAAGTTTTTGTATCCCGTGTTCATAACGGCTTTGCTGGCCTGCAGCGCCGCCTTGTCCTGCTGCACGTCAAACCCTTCCAGTCGCCATTGTTTGCTGTTCCCACTTTCCACGATGCCCAGTTGCGGCGTGAAGGTATGCACACCCGCACGCTGTGTCACCGGTTTGAGCGTGAACACATCGGCAGCCGTCGCTTTCGGTGCCGTCACTAACGCGACGGATGATGCTCCCTGGCTTACTGAAGCCACCGACGGGACAACAACCAGCGCATTGTTTTTACCGGTCAGCGACTGCTTAACCGTTACTGTATCTGCCGTTTTACCGTCAGTGTTCATGATGAACTGACTGTTGCTGGCCGTCAGAGTGTCCACCGTCAGAGAACCCGCTGCGCCGGCATTGCCAAAGCGCACCTGTGAACCTTTCAGGTCAAGAGATTTCACCACGGACTGCCCGCTCGCCTGCCAGAGGGTATTCGTCATCACCGCGCCTGCCAGTGGCGCACTCAGGTTGCCACCATAAGCTGTGAACAGATCCTCACGGGCATCCTCTGCCGTACCCATATTCAGGCTGGCAGCAGCATCCGCCTGAATATTGCCTGTTATTACGCTACCCGCGCCGACATTCAGCGTGGTGCCCTGCCCGTCAAGACGCCAGCGCTCAGCCGAGTACGCTCCGGTTAACAGCGAAAGCGTTGATCCTGTACCGGCTGTCACTTCACTGTCAGAAACCAGCCCCGACGTCGCCGTCAGCTTCGCGCCATCTGCCAGCGACAGCGGTGAGTGGCTGAAACGGCTGAACTGGCTGAGAACGGCATCACTGGACGCCACGGTCACCGAACTGTCTGCGCTGTCAATCCCGCCGGTAAAGTGTTCATTAATGTTGAGGGTGGAGCCGTTCTTCAGCTGTACGCGTCCGGTGAAACGGCTCTGATCGGCGTCGTTTGTCGCTTTTGACTGCCCGAATGACGGCGTGGTTTTCACCCCGTTCCCGTCATTGAGATCGATATAGAGGTTTTCACTGCCCAGCGTTACGGTGGAATGGTCGGCATTAATATGTGTATTAAGGCTGGCATTCCTCGCCAGACTGAAATCAGCGTTGTACAGATCAAGCTGCTTCAGGCTGAACTGGCGGGTTTCCCAGTCACTCTGGGTAAAGGAAACCGGCTGAGTGAGAACAGAGTTGTCGCCCAGCGCTTTCAGCTTATCCGCCACGCCCTGGCTGCTGGCTGCATGGATAACCGGATGCCCCTGAATAAACAGGCGGCCATTTTGCTGGGTGAAGCTCCCCTGCGTGTTCATCCCGCCATCCATGACAAAGTCGTTCTGCGTTCCGGGTGTAACGGTATTTTTGACATCAACATTGCCGGTGAAGTGGCCGTGCCAGATGTTGGCAACCGTCGTTGTGGCATCCGCTTTATTGAAATCCAGGCTGACGGTCGCCTGCTTCCCGCTGTTGGTCAGAATAGCCCCATCGTCCGCGCCGTTAAGCTGATGGAAGGTAAGGCTGTTACCGTTGATGTCGAGCTTACCGCCACGGTAATCCCACAAGATATTGTCAGGGTTAACCTGCTTATCATCATTCAGTACAACCGTTGGACGTCCGCTAACAATATCAACCATATTAAATGCCTGGACGTTGCCATCGCTGTCCGGGCGCTGCGCCAGAATCACCGTCCCTTCGCCAACATTCAGCCCGCCGGGGTTGATACCCGTACCATTGACTTTCAGTGTCCCGGTACCGAGCTTGTGCAAGTTATCACCCTGAACACCGTTCACCTGCCAGTCGACGGTACGATCGCCATTAACAATGATCCCGCCGCCTTTCCAGGTTTGATCGGCACTGGCGCTGACGGTGTAATTCGCATCAAAAGTCAGCGTACCCGCCCCCTGATCCACAGCGTCGTTCAGCATGATCTGTCCATCAGAACCGAGGAAGGTCATATTTTTGCCATTATTGAGATTTGAGCCATTTACGCTGCCATGCATATCCCAATGCTGACTACCTTGGGTGAGATTCCCTATACCGGTTTGACTATCAAAATTCCAGAGGATTTTTTCAGAAGACGTATTGTTGATATCAGGATCGGAGTCCTGATCGAGAACATTTTTAACATAGTCGACAGGGATGACAGCCCAGTTATTTCCGTTACCACCCGCACCATTACCCGAAGTTAGTACGCCAACCAAAGTCCATTTATTAATGGTTGTATCAAAGCCAAATAATGGGGAGCCGCTGTCGCCAGCTTCACCATACGTCGCCATCGGTCCGTTTGCGGCATTATAAATTTGTCCGGAGGAGGTCGAGATCATCTGACCATTTTGATAAGAATGAAGCGAACCTACGGTACCGCCAGTAAGATAGCTATAAGCTCCCCAGATATGCTGAAGGTGTCCGGACGGCGTTTTGATGTACTGCGTCCCAGAGCCTGCTCGATAAAAAACAGGAAAACGCTTTTTATCTTTATAGATGTTATTCACAGTACCAGCATGGGTCATTTCTGACGGGATAACCTCCGTTACGATCTTGTTCAGCCTTGGAACATGGAAGTCCAGTCCCCAGTGATTATTTCTGTCGACAATCGTATACGTATAGTTGCCATACCGGACTGACTGATAGCCGCCATTATGCTTAACACTCGCCACATACTGTGGGTTGACTAAGGTGGCGACGCCTATTTTATCAACAGAACTAAAATCAATCATTGGCGCTTTATCCAATACGCCCGCCGGATTACCACTTTTATCATATAAGGTGATATTGGATGCACCGGCCTGGAAGGCTCCCCTGTTTTGTGCGAAATCGCGATAGGTTTGATAGGGAAGAATGTTACCTACATCTGAAGCAAATATTATATTGGAATGAAGGCACGTAGTGTAGAAAACTATTAACAGGACAGATTTGGATACGATGAAAGGCTTTTTATTCCTAATTCCTCTGTAAATTTTAGGAATAACAAACGTTTCATGTCTCTCATGGCTGCATTTAAGGCACATATATTCTTCCTCTTCATAATTTCATAAATGAAACAATAATAAAAAACCACAAACAATGAAAAAAAAAGAGCCAAAAACGACAAAAATTTATCAAGTGCTATTAATTTTGTGGTGAATATTTTAAATTGATTCTCAAGACATCAATATCAATCACAAAAACATTATTTTTATATCTCTACGTATCATTGACGGAACAGAACGCCCACTATTAAGATATACGAGAAATTGTGGTCGTTATGTATTTCACTGCAATTGGAATTGGTTGATAATAATCAAAGAGGATTTATGAAATGAAAAAAAATAAACTATTAATTGGTGTTGTCTCTGCATTATTAATTTCTGGTTCAGCTGCTGCGGCTGAAAAAACCAGCGTTCTTACAGCCAGCGGAAGTTTTGATGCTCAGTCTTGTACTGTTTCTATGCCAGAAACAATGACAGCAGATTTTGGGCATGTAACAAATGCACAAGTGAACAATGCAAAAGCAATGGCAAAGATCGCGACTCAGGATGCGGGAAGCATCCAGGTTTCGAACTGTACAACTCCGGCATCACTGACAGTTACCACAACGAATAGCAACAGAAATAACTATGTTTACCCTGCTATGGATGTTGTTGATCCAACAGAAGGCCAACAAAAGGATTTTGCACTTTGGTTGAAAGCTAATAATAAAGATGTGACGCTTACTAAAGCATTCGCTCTTGATAACGGCACATATCCACTTACTTTAGAATTGGTTAAAATGACGAGCAACTTTAATAAAAACCGCACAGGAGGATGGAGCGCGACATATACTCTAAATGTGACGTATAGCTAAATCTTCTATTCGTTTTTACAGCATTACTTATTTTCTTCAATCTGTAAAACCGAAGAACTCTGTTCGTTCATATTTTTAACAAGAACGTTCCCAAGCTTATTAAAGCCATACATTCGCACTATGGCTTTAAGTTGATATCCATACATCAGGTATGTTCTGACATGCCTGATGCTTTACTTAAAGAACAAAATTGTGATGTCATATAAAATCTCGAAGAAATTTAAGTTTATTAGCTTAGTATTGATAATGTGTTCACATTTTTCTTATGCTAATACAGATGGAATTACCCTCGAATCTACTAGGGTTATATTTGACAGTAGTGAGTCAAGCGCTAAAGTAAAATTAAACAATGATACAAACAAAGACTGGCTTTTGCGAGCTTGGCTTTCAGATTATGGTACTTCAAATAAAAACAATACATTTATAATTACACCACCATTATATAGAATTGGATCTAACGAGAGTATTCAATTTAAGATTAACAAATTTAAACTCGCAGAAAATCTGCCAAGAGATAGAGAGTCAGTTTTCCATATTAATATCATGGCAATTCCTGGAGTATCTAAAGAAGGCCAAGCACAAAATAACGCAATTCAGTTAGCACTCAACAATAAAATTAAATTATTTTACAGACCACATGAAATCAATAATATCGCTAAAGTTTCCAAGGCTTTTAAAGAATTGAAAACAGAGATTAATCACAATGCCCTAAATATATCAAACCCAACACCATACTATATAACCATTAAAGATGCAAATATAAATGGGGTTAAAGTTACAGGAATCAATGATTTTATGATTGCACCTTTTTCTAAATTGGCTATTCCTGGAAAAAATATCAAGACCTTTAGTTATTCGACAATAAACGATTATGGTGGGGAAACACCTAAGAGAAATATAACTTTTTGATTCAATAGCACTCAAGTTATTATGAGGGGATACCAATTGAATGAGTATTTAAGAAAATCTTCCCATTTTATAACAGGATTATTTTTTTTGATCCCAACATTAAGTTGGGCTAATGTGATTACAGAAAAAGGTAATACTCTTTATTTCAATCCGAAGTTCCTAGAATTATCCGATGGGAAGTATGCTCAGAGCATTGACCTTGATTATTTCTCACATTCCAGCGGCGCTGTTCCCGGGACATATATTGTTGATGTTATACTCAATGATAAGTTAGTTGATACAGGAGCCAAAGTTGAATTCAAAGAAATTAATAACAAATTAAAATCAAAGCTCACATGCCAACAACTCAAAAAGTGGGGAATAAATGCAGAAATAAAC
Source organism: Citrobacter sp. CtB7.12 (assembly GCF_001297795.1). Classification (NCBI taxonomy): domain Bacteria; kingdom Pseudomonadati; phylum Pseudomonadota; class Gammaproteobacteria; order Enterobacterales; family Enterobacteriaceae; genus Citrobacter; species Citrobacter sp. CtB7.12. Next base: position 99,136 of record NZ_LIFT01000022.1, read on the forward strand.
TCTAAATCACAAGCATCATGCGCAGATATATTAAATGTCTTAAATGACACACGTGAAAAGTTTGATTTCAATAATCAAAGGTTAATATTAACTATCCCACAAATGTACCTCAAGCCTCAAGAATGGCTGAGCACACCACCTCACCTCTGGGATGATGGTTTGCCCGCATTGATGATAAATTATACCTTTAATGGTCTAAAACAAAGTAGTCATGGCTATGTAAACCGTTACCAATTTTTATCACTGGATAATTCATTAAATATGGGCGGATGGCGTCTCCGCCAAAGAGGAAACTGGTCAAGCAATTCTTATGATAAAGGGGGCCACTGGCAACCAATTAGCGTTTACTTACAGCATGATTACTCCTTCCTACAAGGTGGACAACTAACAATTGGTCAGACTGCAACAGATGGTACTATTTTTGATAGTTTCCCTTTTGAAGGTATACAATTCTCTTCCGATGACGGTATGGTTGCCCCTGAACTCAGCCAGTACAGCCCTGTTGTAAAAGGAATTGCGTATTCACAGGCTCAGGTATCAGTGAAACAAAATGGTATTGTAATTTATCAGAAAAATGTTCCACCGGGTCCCTTCGAATTGCGTGATTTCAATCAGATTTATTCAGGAGATCTTGAGATTGAAATTCGAGAAGCAGATGGCAGTGTTCGCCGTTACACCCAAGCGACAGCCGTATTACCGATACTCCAGCGGGAGGGGCGGTTTCGTTATAATCTGGCTGTAGGTAAATACGATTCTAATTTTAGTACCTCTGATAATAATTCCGAGCCAAAATTCATTCAAACGTCGGCAGCCATTGGTTTGCCTGGCGAATATACTCTCTATGGGGGAGGAATTTATGCTGATATTTATATGGCAGCTCTTTTTGGGGTAGGTAAATATTCAGATTTTTTGGGGGCATTCTCTGTTGATATAGCGCACGCAAGATCGTATTTTAATCAACCCCACGGCATACAGGGTAGTCACCAAGGCCAGTCCTATCGTTTTATGTATTCACGCGGATTCGGTCAGACCAATACTACATTAAATATTACCGGATATCGCTATGCAACGCGTGGCTATTACGATTTTGATGAGCTACAACAGCTTCAATCAGGATACTCAACTGCCAGAAACATAAATAGCTATCACCAACGTTCACGCATTTCTACAACAATCAATCAGGATTTACAGAACTTGGGACAATTCAACTTATCAGCCAGTAAGGAGATGTATTGGGATATGTCCAGTGGCTATAACATATCAGCGTCATACTCGCTGCCATTCCGCTATATCTCAACGATGATATCACTTGGATATAGCAAAGAACCGTATTACGACAATGCGGATAAATCTCTTTTCTTTTCGTTCTCCATTCCGTTAAATAGATTTTCTAGTGTGAATAATGCTTTCTTAACGGCTAATACTATTACGCACAACGGTCAGGTAAGACAGCAGACTGGTTTAGGTGGCTCAATAAATAATGGGGAGTTTAACTACTCATTAGCCCAAGGATGGCAAAATCAGAATCGAGGCGAAACAGGAAACGCTAATTTGAACTATCGAAGCCCATATGGTCAGATATCTGGCGGTTACGCCTATCAAAAAGACTCCAGGCAGTGGACATATGGTATTAACGGCTCCATTACCATGCACCCACATGGGATAACCCTTTCGCAACCACTGAGTCTTGACAATGGTAATGCCCTGGTACAGGCGCGCGATGCAGAAAGTGTGAAAGTATTAAATAGTACGGGAATTTATACTGACTGGCGCGGCTATGCCATCGTTCCTTATCTTAGCCCTTACAATCGTAACCAAATATCACTGGACGTGAATAGCGTGAAGGATGATGTCGAGTTATTAAATACAGATGTTACGGTAATACCTAGTCGCGGCGCGTTAGTATCCGCGCCGTTTAAAGTAAATATAGGTAATAAGGCTTTGATTACCTTAATACAGAAGAATGGCAACCCTGTTCCCTTTGGTAGCCTGGTCACTTTGGATTTAGAAAACAGCATCAATAGCAGTATTGTCGCTGATGATGGGCAGGTATATATGTCAGGCTTACCTAAGGAGGACACCCTACTGGTTAAATGGGGTGACGAGCCATCACAACAATGTAAAGCAAATTACAAACTTAAGGATACAAAGATTAAATTCAATGAGTTTACTGTTCAATGTAATTAAATTTTCCAAATAATAAATAGCCCCGTTTGAGGGGCTATTTTATATCTTATTAATCAAACACCCCGTTAATAATCGCCGTGACCACGGCAGTACTGAGCGCAATCAGCACTAAATCATCCCCAACAATTTTCCATTCATAGCCAGGATAATAAGGCAGTTGCCCCAGCATGGATGCCGGTACGGTTTTTTTCGCGATGCCCGGAGGGAGCGGTTTTCCACGCGCCAGGTTTTTCGCAATGCCCGGAGGCAGAGAATCATATCCCGTCAGGCCGTAGTTCACCGCCAGATGACGCGCTGTCGCGAAACTGATGTCAGACTCGACGTGATCGGGTTTGCCGTAATTTTTACGATGATCGGATGAACCGTTGTTTTTCTGGGCCGAATTTCCTTTTTGCCCGTTATTTCCCTGGTTGCCCTTATTTCCATGATTGCCACTGCTGTTGCCCTGGCCGCCTCCGCCATGACCATTTCCGTTACCATTCCCCGGATTCGCCATGACCGGCGCAGCGAACAGAGAGAGTGAAACCAGTGTGGCCAGCACTGCCGTTAAACCACGACGCTTACCCATGATGTGTTCCTTCCAGATGATGTTCCACTTTGACGATAGTGCGCCGCCATCAAGTACGCAATGTCAAATATTCCTGGTTTTGCATTGGCTCGCAGGCCATTAATAAACAACCTGTTGTGTGGAGGGTAACGGCTGTGCCTTATCTGCTATCATGCCTGCAAATAGCGTCGAAAAAACACAGCCGAGGAAAACATGGGGTCCACCAGAAGAGGGATGCTGAACGTTCTGATTGCCGCCGTTTTATGGGGAAGTTCCGGCGTTTGCGCGCAGTACATCATGGAGCAAAGCCAGATGTCGTCGCCATTTCTGACCATGACGCGTCTGATCTTCGCCGGACTCATTCTGCTGATGCTCTCCTTTGTCCACGGCGACAAAATTTTTTCCCTTTTCAAAGACCGCAAAGACGCTCTGAGTCTGCTGATATTTTCTGTCGTCGGCGCGCTGACCGTACAACTCACCTTCCTGCTGACCATCGAAAAGTCCAACGCCGCGACCGCCACCGTGCTGCAATTTCTGTCTCCGACGATTATCGTGGCGTGGTTCGCGCTGGTACGTAAGGCCCGTCCCGGCGTATTGGTGCTGACGGCAATCCTCACTTCCCTCATCGGCACCTTTTTACTGGTGACGCACGGCAACCCTACTTCGCTGTCAATTTCACCCGCCGCGCTGTTCTGGGGGATCGCCTCCGCATTTGCCGCCGCGTTTTATACCACCTACCCGTCAACGCTGATTGCACGTTACGGCACTTTGCCGATTGTCGGCTGGAGTATGTTAATCGGCGGGATGATCCTGCTGCCGTTTTACGCTGGAGAGGGCACGGATTTCGTGGTGAATGGCAGCCTGATTCTGGCGTTTTTCTACCTGGTGGTGATCGGCACGTCACTGACGTTCAGCCTGTATCTGAAGGGGGCGCAGATGATTGGCGGGCCGAAAGCGAGCATTTTAAGCTGTGCCGAACCGCTGAGCAGCGCGTTGCTGTCATTGCTCTTGTTGGGCATTACCTTCACGCTGCCGGACTGGCTGGGCACACTGCTGATTCTGTCGTCCGTGGTGTTGATCTCGATGGATTCTCGCCGCCGCGCCAGAACCGTTTGACATCACTGGCGCGGCAACGCTCATCTTACCAACCCGGCACCGCGCCGCCGTTAAAGATTTTCTCCGCCGCTTTGGCGACTTCCGGCGACTGATAAGACTGCAAAAATTCCTTCACGTTTTGCGCGTCTTTGTTGTCTTCCCGCGCCACCAGAATGTTCACGTACGGCGAATTTTTATCTTCGATAAACACGCTGTCATGAACCGGAGAAAGCCCGGTTTGCTGAATGTAGGTCGTGCTGATGATCGCTACATCGACTTTCGGGTCGTCAAGTACTCGCGGCAGCTGCGCGCCTTCCAGTTCCATAATCTGCAAGTGACGCGGATTATCGGTGATATCCAGCGCCGTCGGCAGCAGACCTTTCCCTTCTTTCAGGGTAATCAGCTTCTCTTTTTGCAGCAGCAGAAGCGCGCGTCCCAGATTAGTCGGATCGTTTGGGATCGCCACCGTCGCGCCCTCTTTCAGTTGATCCACCGTTTTGATTTTTTTCGAATAGCCTGCCATCGGGAAGACAAAGGTATTCCCCACCGCCACCAGCTTATAATTGTGCGCCTGGTTATCCTGCTCAAGGAACGGACGATGCTGGAAAACGTTGGCATCCAGTTCGCCGTGGTTGGTGGCGTCATTCGGCAACAGCGAGCCGCTGAAACCGACCAGCTCAACGTCGAGGCCGTACTTCTCTTTCGCCACTTTTTTGGCGACTTCCGCGACATCCTGCTCGGCGCCGTTAATCACACCCACTTTAATGTGCTTTGCATCGCTGCTCTGCTGATCGCACCCGACCAGCAACAATCCCGCCAGCAGTACCGCCGCCCCTGTCCGTAAATGAGGTATCGTCAATTTCACGTTTTTATCCTTTTGAAATAACCGCCTGATGAGTAATGAAATGACTATAGCGGGAAGGGCACGGCGGTTTAAAAACCGAAAAGGTATCAATAAGAAGAAAAAGGCATAAAGGGAGAATATGCGAAAATCCTGATGGCGCTGCGCTGACCACACGCAGCGCCATTCGGCTCAGACCAGCGCTTTGATGATGTCCATTAACCTGACAATATCTTCAGGACGTGTATTCCCGGTTTGCGGATCGATAATCGAACTGTACACATGCGGCATCACGCGCGGCACTCCCGCCTCCAGGCAGGTCTGCAATATGACGCCGAAATTATCCAGATCGATACCGCCGGTCGGTTCAATCAGCGTCATGCCGTTACGCGCCGCGCTGCTCGCCAGTACGTACAGCTCCGGCAGCGACTTCTCCCCGCCCATCGGAAAGAATTTGGCCGCGTGCGCCCCCATATCCTGCATCATCCGCACGGCGGCATCGCAGGAGACACGCGCGGGTGTCCCCTTGCTGCTGCTGACGCCGGTGGAAATCAACACGTCACCAGGCGTTCCCGTCGGGCTGACCAGCGCATTGATATGGGTCTGTTCTCCCCCCGTCGCCGCCAGCGCGCCTGCGGCAAAACCGCTGCCGGTAAAGGTCTGGTTGACGTGCGCCGGATGAACCTTTGCGGCAATCATCGCCGCCTTGTAATACTGCGCCGGATCGCCCGCCCCCAGACCGACCGAAATCGACGGCACGTCCGCCATCCAGCGCTTCACCTCCAGAACGCCTTCGTCGACCGACGAAAATTGCGCAGACAGGATGCCAATCACTGCGTGTCCCTCGGCGGCGTCATAGATTTCCCTGGCGTTAGCGATATCTTTCGCCAGCACGTTAATCGCCACACGCTGACGATAAAAATTAATCTGCTGCATGTTCTGCAATCTCCTTAAGTCGCGCCACAATCAACGCCATTTCCCCCTCAGCGACCGTACGTGGGTCGAGGCTGAATACGCCCTGATGGAGGTTATAGCGCCGTGCGTAAATGGCGATATCGCCACTTCGCAGTTGGGCTTCGACGTCGCGCGCGTCCAGACCAAACACCTGCGCATCAACCCGAACGCGAATGCGCCAGATGGCACGCCCGGCTTCGTCCTGCTCGATATCGGCGGTCAGCCCGCGAATGGCCGAAATCGCCTCCACCGTCGGTTGCAACTGCTCGGCGGTCACCACGGTCTGCCCCTGGTGATAATTTTCCAGCGCATACACCAGCCCGACCATGTTCTCCTTGCCGATTTTCATCGCTCTGGCAATCCCGTGATGTTGCGCTTTACAGGCGGCGATCCACGTTTTATTGCCGGTGATAAACCCGGAGGTCGGCGCATTGAAGGCTTTCGCCCCGCTGTAGATAACCATGTCCGCCCCGCTCGCCACCCAGGCGTGTAAATCCTCCTCGGCGGCGGCATCGACAATCAGCGGCAGGTTGTGGATCTGCGCCACTTGTACAAAGTCGTCAATGCTGAGCATGCCTTTTTGCACGCAGTGGTGAGATTTCACATACAGCAGTGCGGCGGTCTCGTCAGTAATGGCGCTCTCCAGTTGCCAGCGTGCGGCCAGGTTACTCGAACCGACTTCCACAACGCGCCCACCGCCCAGACGAATGGCGCTGGTAATCGGCGCGCCGTAATCCACGTTATGACCGCGCAGCATCACTACCTCGTTGGCCATTCCGCTACTGTCCGGCATCAGCGACACGCGAAGCGGGTCGCCACGAGTAATGGCGGCGGCAACGGCAATGGCAATCCCTGCCGAGGCGCAGGAGGTCACGTAGCTGTCCTGCGCGCCGGTAAAGCGGGAAACCAGTTCACCGGTTCGGTCCACCAGCTTGTCGATCTCAACAAAGGCCGAGGCCGCGCGCGCCGTGGCCTGCATCACCTCCGGCGCGACGCTGGAGACGCCAAGAATCGTCATCTTGCCGCAGGCGTTAATCACCTGTTTTAGCCCCAGCTGTTGATAAATATTCTCTGTCATGGCTTACAACACTCCCAGCAGCGAACACACCACGCTCAGCGCCACAATCGACAGCAGAATGGTGGTGTAACGCGGACCCTTTTTCACCAGGAAGATATAGATGGCAAACACCGCCGCCAGCGGCAGCAGGCCTGGCGCGATAGAGTCAAGGATCTGCTGCACGACCACTTCAGAACCCTTCAGGGCGCTGATTTTCAACGGTGTGGTGATCTTGACGTAGCTTGCCGACAGCGCGCCCATCATGATCAACCCCAGCACGTTCGCGCCGTAGATCAGTTCTTTGATTCGCCCTCCCTGCAATAACCCGACGATAGAATCACGTCCCAGGGTGTAGCCTTTGTGGATCAGACCGTAGCTGATCGCCAGGGTAATCGCCGGATAGAGGATCAGCGGTGCAATACCGCCAAACGCGCTGCCATTAGCGGCGAAAGGGATGAAAATCGCAATCAGCAGCGGCATGACGGCGGCCCAGACAATGGAGTCGCCCATCCCGGCCAGCGGCCCCATCAGACCGGTTTTAATCCCGGTAATTGAGGCATCGCTGATCGGCTCGCCGCGCGTTTTTTGTTCTTCCATGGCGATGGAAATCCCCTGGATCACCGCGCCAAATGTTTGCTCGGAGTTGAAGAAGTTCAGGTGCCGTTTCAGCGCCTCCACCTGTTCCTCTTTTTGCGGGTAGAGCTTTTTGATGATCGGTGTCATCGAGGCGCAGAAAATCAGACTCTGCAGACGTTCATAAGAGTTGGAGACTTCCGCGCCCAGCCAGTAGATAAACCATGCTTTAGTGATATCCGCTTTGGTTAACGCCCCGGTCGTCCGTGCGCGCTCAACCAGTTCATGCTGCATTACGTCGCTGCTCATCATGCTGCTCCTTCATTTTTCGCCAGGCCTTTAATCAGGAAGGCCACACAGGTACCGAAGATCGCCATCGCCATGATGTCTACCTTGAGGTACAGCACCGCGAAGAATCCGCCGATAAACCACGGCAGCAGGCTCTTTTTACCGATCACCATAATGGTGATTGCGAAGCCCAGCGCCGGCAGGATCCCGCCCATGATTTCAAAGGAGTGGGTCAGCCAGTGCGGCATCAGTTTGAGGAAACTTTCCACCACGTCCTGACCGAAGTAGTTCGCGGCAAACACCACCGGGAAACGCAGCGCCAGTCCAAGCAGTGCCGGGTAGAGGAACGCACAGCGCATAATGCCCGACATGTTCGCTGTTTCCGCGTGTTTATCAGCCATATGCACCCAGGCGGCGTTCAGGGTACGACGCAACTGGTCAAGGAAGACGCCGATCACGCCGAAGGGGATCGCCAGCGCAATGGCCAGGTTCGGGTCCATCCCAGCTTTCACCGCGATGGGAATCGAGATACAGGCCGCCAGCGCCGGATCTGACGGCACGTTACCGCCAGGCGTGGAGGTCACGCCGAGATAAACGAGCTGCATCCCGGCACCGATAATCATCGCAGTCTGCATATTGCCAAGCAGCAGCCCGACGAAAACAGCCACCACCACCGGCTGAAGCAGCATGGCAGAGAAGGTGTAGCCAAGGCGTAAGCGGGCAAACCAGTAATACAACCCCATGAGGCTTGCAAAAACTAAGGTATCCATAGTGTTATCCCATTATCAGAGAATTAGAATTTTTTCAGGATATCGTCCAGCGACTGCGGTTTATCTTCCGGGATAGTCTGGAAGAACACCTGAATCCCACGACTTTTCAGGTCGTTCAGAATGCCAACGTCTTTTTCATCGAGCGTAATGTTCTGGAATACCGCTTTGCGGTTCGGTCCACCGCCCAGCCCCCCCACCTGAATCGTGGAGACATCAAACCCCTGTTGTACGGCCTGCTGAATCGCCGCCAGAGAAGGGAACAGCACCAGCACATTGCCGTCGCCCAGTTGGTTCTCTTGCCATGAGGCGGCAAAGCTCTGGTTGCTGTAGCAATCCACTTTGATGTTCGGCGGCGCAGCCATCAGGTAGATGTTTTTCATAAACGGATCGGCATCCAGTTCATCGCTGACCACCGCGATGCGGTTGGCCTGGGACTGCCCGACCCACTTCGTCACCACCTGTCCGTGGATCAGTCGGCTATCGATACGACATAACACGATGTTTGCCATGATGGTTTTCCTTATTGTGATTGTTGTAATTGACGGACGTGAGCAACAACGTCCAGGCAACTGCTGCGTCCGGCGTCCACCAGTTCGCTGACGCAGGTAGTCAGTGAACCGTGTTCACGTCTGTCCAGCGCTTCCAGCAGCAGTGATGCGTTGAGTCCGGAAATGACCGCCACCGGATAATCCGCACTCAGCCGCGCCGCCACGTTGGATGTCGTGCCGCCCACAAAATCGGTCAGAATCAGTGAGCCTTCCGGCATGGTTTTCACCACGTCTTCAACACGCTGATAAAACTCACCCAGCGTATCGACGGGCATCAGCGCAATTTCTGTCACGCCTTTAATTTCGCCCATCACCATGCGCAGGCTGTTACAAAGCTGTTGTCCCCAGCCGCCATGGGTCAGCAGCAGAATGTCGGGCAACGGTTGAGTGGTAGTCAAAATGGCCTCCTGGCGCGATTACATTTACACGCAAGGAAAGAGCAAAGGCTGTGCCAGTATTTGTGTCACACGAGGGGGAAAGGAGAGCGGGCAAGGCGCAACACCTCGCCCGTTAAGGGATCAGCTATAAAGCAGTTCGTAGATATAAAAATATTCCGCATCCGATAACCGGATGGCATAGGCCTCTTCGATCGGCAGAAACGCAGATTTAATGACACTAAACGCGCGGGGATCCAGATTCGGTTTGTTTTCCAGCGCCATCTGTAACGGTTTACGGTTGATCACGATACGCTCAACCATGCAACAGCAGTGGATCAGGAAGCGTAGTGTCACCTGGCGACTGGGTTTGAGGGAAAGCGCAGTCGTCAGATGGTTAAGCACGCCCTCCATCTCTTTCAGAATGCGCTGCGGGTTGAGCACTGAAATATGATTGATGATGCTCTCCATGGTCAGCGCGCTGATAAAGCGCATCGCGCTGCGCTCCATCTCCAGACGGCGCTCGGCGCTGGAGAGATCCGGCGTCAGCAGGCTTAACACCAGCTCCGGCCCCTGCTCAGAGAACAGTTCTTCCAGCGAGATAAACGGAATATCCGGTAGTCCGGGCTGGAAAGTCCCGACAATCCCTGCCAGTCGCTCATTGGCATTCAGCGCCTGCTGGACACGTTCGAGACTGCGCACGTCGTTGTAATCGAGGATCACCATTCGCGTGTCCTGCGACATCAGTTCGCCGAAGCTCTCCTCGAGCACTTTTTTAATTTTTTCCGCCGTTCCCATGCCGGTAATGCAGGAAACGACCAGCACTTTGCCGCCGTTTTCCTGCTGCGGCGTACACAGCTGGCAGGGGATATTTTTGCTCTGCATCAGCGCCGCCAATTGGGGTAAATCGCTGGTTTCGTAACTTAAATCCAGCCCAACCTCCAGCAGACTGGTCAGCGTGATGTTGGGCATCAGCAGTACGTCTATCTGAAATAACTTGCTGATCGTACTGCCGAAATGTACCAGTGAACCGATGTCGACCATCAGGATCAGCCGCTGATAGCGTTGGGTCTGAATAATCTGGGTCAGCGTTTCCAGCGTGTCATGTACCGACTGCTCAAACGGCATGTCGACTGCGCTGAACAGGTCGCGTTCCAGTACACGGTTAACATACTGCGCCATGCTGGTCGCGGTGGTCGCGCCGTGAGCGACCAGAATCACCCCGCAATCCGGACTGGCATCAATGCGCTGGCGGTAATGACGACACTCTTTCAGGAACAGGCACAGCCAGACCACTTCCGTCGCCGGGCACTGAATATGCAGCAGTTCATTAATTTTGCGGCACAGCAGCGTGGCGTTATCGTATTCATCTTTGCAGCGATCGAGGATCAGACTGGAAGAGTAGAGCTGGGGAATCAACCCGCGCTGGACGTAGCCAATCAGCGCCAGGAAGTGCTTGCGCAGCGGATTCACCAGGTTTTCCGGCAGCGTAAACGTAAGCACCTGTTCCACGCAGCCGATCAACAGCGTCACGCGTTCTTCGATTTGATCGCCATAACGCGGTGGATGCGCCACGCTATCGCGACTGTAGAGGCCATATTCGAAAATCGAGCTGAGCTTGTTTTTCAGGATAGCCAGCGTTTCCGCCGGCGGGACATTACTGTTGCGCAGATTGACATATTCACGGGTCAGGAAGCTGTAAAACAGATCGCTCTCTTCGATTTCCGCCCCGGTCGCCAGCGACGTTTTCAGCGCCGGTAACGTGCGCGCATCAATGTTCAGCCGCTCTTTCCCTTCAAACAAGGCATCGACCAACAGGCGCTGTTCCGGCGTGGCGTGAAACGGTATCTCCGCCAGCCGTTTATCCAGTTGTAGTGTGTCATTATGTTCCGTCATTCCTGACGCCCACGCCTGGGCGCACAGGAACTGGATATCACTCTTCAACTGACCAATGTTGCCCTCCAGCGGTTTGTTCAACAGCCAGAGCAGTAGCGTTTTGTCGATGCTCACCGTGCGCTCGATTTTGCGACTTTCACGCTGCAGGAAACCGACAATCAGCTCCACTTGTTCTTCAATCGATCGCTGACGAATCCCCGGCAAATCGATGCTTACCTGAATGCGTCGCTGGAAGGTACGCAACAGCGACGAATTCGCCGGTTCCGTGGTGGCGCAAATCAGCCGTACCGAGATCGAACGCGCCTTACTGCTGTCCCCCAGCGGACGGTACTCACCCTTATCAAGAATAGAGAACAGTTTTTCCTGACCTTCATAGGGCAGACGGTGCACTTCATCGAGCAGTAAATAGCCGCCGTCTGCCTGCTCAACCAGACCGGGTTTATTCTCGTTCGCGCCGGTAAATGCCCCCTGACGATGGCCAAACAGGTGGGAAGAGAGCAGTTCCGGGTTATGGGCGTACTCGGCGCAGTTAAAGTAGACCAGCGGCGGCGGGGAACCGGCGGACTTTTCGCAGGCGAAGCGGTGCATCAGTTCGGCAAAAAAGGTTTTCCCCACGCCAGATGGGCCGGTCAGCAGCACGTGCAAACCCTGCGGATAGAGCACCGCGGCGCGGCCTTTTTCAACCGCATCGCGCAGGCTGCGGTCATAGCCAATCAGGCCGGTGAAAGGATCGTCGTCGCCCGTATTTTCCGCTTGCGGAAGCAGGTCAGCCACCGAGCGCACCTCGCGCTCGCTACTCTCCAGTTTGCGCCCCAGCAATGTCTCCAGCGTCTGGCGGTGCAGGAAGAACACCGGACGCCCCCGGCTTTTAATCGCCAGACCGTCATTCCACAGTTGGTTGAGATCTTTACTGACCGAGTTGCGCGCCAGCCCCAGGTTGAAGCCAATCGCCTCCGCGGTGAATGCCGTCTCCTGCGCCAAATCGGCACGATCCAGCCCACGCGTCAGCCTTTCAAGCTCTCCCAGTACGATCTCGATCCGTCTCATCTCTTTACCGCTTAAGAATTAAATGATTGTTCAGAACATACACTATTCTGCTATGCAAGAAAGTGAATCGGCGTCCAGACGTCACGGTGAATGCCTCCGGTCATCAAATTGTTTTCGATAAATAATGCCGGGCAGCCCCTTTTTCCGGGAAGTCCTCAAGGGTCAGTTGCAGTTGATAACCGTTCTTCTGGTAGAACGGCAGCGCCTGAAAACTCAGGGTATCGACCAGAGCATGGAGACAACCTCTTTCGCGAGCGGCGCGCTCTGCGGCCTGGATTAGCTGGCTACCGTAACCGCCTTTACGCAGGGATTCATGCATCCATAAAAACTCAATGCTCAACCATTCCCCTTTGATTTTGCCAATCAATCCCCCCCGAATTTTCTGCTGCTCGTCACGCCAGTAAACCGCCAGATCGCCAAAATTTCTCGTTTGCAGAAACTGAAAATTGTAAGCGCGCAATCCGGTGAGCAGTGCATTTTGATCGTCTTCGGTAACGGTATCGGTAATTTGTATCTGCATTCTATCCTCCTGAAAAAATACAACTTTTGGCTGAAGCCTTTTCCGACTTTCGCACGGGCTGCTGAGAGAGTCGTACACCATCTACACTTACTCTTGAAATGATGCGCATCGACTACAAGGATTATTACCATGAAACGAGCCGTTTTACCGATCATTGCCGCCCTTTTCTTGATGCCAACGCTGGCGCAGGCCGACTCGCCTTACGGCGCACTGCAATCCGTGCACGAAAAAAATACGATACTCAACGATTTACGCAAAATTTGTACGCCGCAAGGTTCGCCTTCAGACGAGGCGTGGGAAAAAACGATCATGGCGAATGAAGGCAATCAGCAGCACATCCGCGAGGCGGCGGTGGCGATGGAAAGGAACAATCAGAGCAACTACTGGGAAGCGCTCGGTAAGGTGGAATGCCCGGATATGTAGCGTGAAGCCTATGCCTCACGCCCGTTAATTAGCTTACCGCTGGCGAACATCCGGAATGATGAGGTCGCCGCGCAGCACATACGATCCCAACATGCTCTGCGTTTTTTCATTCAGCCAGCTGACAATCCGCGCCGCCATCGCATCCATGGAGTATTCGATTGCCGGGATGGTCGGGATCCCCGGCAGATGCAGCGAACCGGCGAGGCTGAAGATCATAATATCTTCCGGAACCGACTTATTAAACGCCTGCAATTGTGGGATCACCCGCTGAGCCTGCTGCTCATCCGCCACCAGCAGGGCGTTAAAGTTGAGCGTGGAGGCGTTATTCAACAACTCCTGTAGCGCGACCGAGGAAGAGGTGGCTTCCATAAACACCAGGTTACGGTTAAAGGGCAGGAAGTTCTTCTCCAGCGCGTGTTTGTAGCCGAGCAGCACCTGTTCGGAGAACCCCATCCCTTCAGGATGAATGAGGGCAATCTGCCGACGATTCTGGCTAATCAGATAGTTACAGGCCGTTTCGGTGGCAAAGCTGTGGTCAAACTGAATACTGGTCACATCGTCGCCCGCTTCCAGGCAATCCACCAGAATGACGTTTTCCTGGCTGATATTCAGCGGGAAACGCGCCCCAATAATCAGCACATCGTCACACAGGCCACAACTTAATTCATCAAGGGCGCTCATTACTTCTGCTTTGGTGTTGGCAAAGCGGAGCAACAGATGCTTTTGGTGCTGGCTCAGATGTTTTTCCAGTGCGTAAAGGTAGCCCGTCGTCTGGTTAATGTTGTCCTGCGCGCAAATCACGCCAATGCAACCGGTGCTCTGGCTGAGTAATGACTGGGCAATCACATTCGGACGATAGTTCAGTTCATCCACCGCCTTTAACACGGCAAGACGACTGGCTTCCTTCACACCACGCGATCCGCTCAACACGCGCGACACCGTGGCTTTAGACACGCCAGCCAAACGCGATACATCGTTGATAGTAGACATCATTCTCCCCTGACAGAGCCTGCCTGGCTCCTTCAATCCTGAATTTAACATTGGCTCAAATAATCACCACACGCAGTATAGCTGTTTCCGTTTTTCATGGAAACCGATTTTCCGTTTCCACTCAAAAAGTATGAAATAGCACCAAAACCGTGAGCCAAATCTAAATAATTAGCCTTATAAGAATAAGATCTTGACGGTTATCACAGTTCCGTTTGCTTCATATGGAAACCGGTTTCCGTATGATATCAAATCAGACTCGCAATAAGTTTTTACATTTTGAGGATGGTTAATAATGTTCAGGATTATGTTGTGTTGCTCTGCAGGGATGTCCACCAGTCTGCTGGTTCGTAAAATGGTCGAAGCCGCAGAAGAGCGGAAGCTGCCAGTCCAAATTGATGCATATGGCGTTTCCGAATTTGACATTCAGTTTCCAAATTACCAGGTGGTGCTGCTTGGCCCCCAGGTAAAATACATGCTTAACACGCTCTCAGAGAAGGCTGCCACCCAAAACATCCCCGTAAAAGCCATTGATATGCAGGATTACGGAATGCAACGCGGTGACAAGGTGCTGGATTTTGCTCTGTCGCTGATTGAAGCGGCACATTAGAAAGGTGTCATTATGAGTTCGTTATATCAGTCAATGGTTGCTGTCATAGAACAATCCATCACCCCTCTTGCCGGTAAACTGGGCCAGCAAAAGTATGTGATTGCGATTCGTGATGGTTTTACCGCGGCGCTGCCGTTTATGATCATCGGCTCGTTCATGCTGGTGTTTATTTTTCCGCCGTTCTCTGCCGAAACCACCAACAGCTTTGCCCGTGGCTGGCTCGATTTCTCCGCCACGTATCGTGAACAGTTGATGCTGCCGTTTAACCTCAGCATGGGCGTTATGACGTTCTTCATCTCTGTGGGCATTGGCGCCAGTCTGGGCCGTCAGTTTAATCTCGATCCAATCATGTCCGGCCTGCTGGCGTTTATGGCCTTTTTACTGGTCGCCGCCCCGTATGCCGACGGGAAAATCTCCACCCAGTACCTTTCCGGTCAGGGGATCTTTACCGCGCTGATCACCGCCATCTATGCCACGCGCGTTTATGCCTGGCTGAAGCAGCACAACATCACTATCCGTCTGCCGAAAGAGGTTCCGACCGGCGTCGCCCGTTCGTTTGAGATCCTCATTCCGGTTCTGGTGGTCATTGCGACGTTACACCCGCTGAACCTGTTTATTGAAGCGCAGACCGGCATGATCATTCCGCAGGCGATCATGCACCTGCTGGCACCGTTGGTTTCCGCGTCTGACTCCCTGCCGGCGATTCTGCTTTCGGTCCTGATGTGCCAGATTTTCTGGTTTGCTGGTATTCACGGTTCGCTGATCGTCACAGGCATTATGAACCCATTCTGGATGGCCAACCTTTCCGCGAACCAGGCGGCGCTGGCAGCAGGCGCGGCATTGCCACACGTCTATTTACAAGGTTTCTGGGATCACTATCTGCTGATCGGCGGCGTGGGCTCGACTTTACCACTGGCCTTCCTGCTGCTGCGTAGTCGCGTTACCCATCTGCGGACGATCGGCAAAATGGGCATCGTCCCTAGCTTCTTCAACATTAATGAGCCTATTCTGTTCGGTGCGCCGATCATCATGAACCCGATGCTGTTTATCCCGTTCGTTTTCGTGCCCATGATCAACGCCGTACTGGCTTACACCGCAACCCGCCTGGGCTGGCTGGATCAGGTGGTGTCACTGACGCCGTGGACCACGCCCGCACCGATTGGCGCCTCCTGGGCGGCAAACTGGGCCTTTAGTCCGGTGGTGATGTGTCTGATCTGTATGGTGATGTCAGCGTTGATTTACCTCCCGTTCCTGCGCGCTTACGAACGTTCTCTGCTGAAGACAGAAGAGCAAAAAGCCCAGGATGCCGTCTCCGTGGCGAACGCTGCCCGTAGCAACTCATAATGAATCAAGGAGTCAGAACAATGAGATACCGTTTTCCTGAAAACTTCTGGTGGGGCAGTGCCTGCTCAGCGCTGCAAACCGAAGGGGATAGCCTGAACGGCGGCAAAAGCCAGACCACATGGGATGTGTGGTTCGACCGCCAGCCAGGTCGTTTCCATCAGGGGGTTGGCCCGGCGAACACCTCAACCTTTTATCAGCACTGGAAACAGGACATCGCGCTGCTGAAGCAGTTGAAACATAACAGCTTCCGCACCTCGTTAAGCTGGTCGCGCCTGATTCCAGACGGTACGGGCGAGGTGAATCCAGAAGCAGTGGCGTTCTATAACAACGTTATCGACGAACTGCTGGCACAGGGTATCACGCCGTTTATCACGCTGTTTCACTTCGACATGCCGATGGTGATGCAGGAGAAAGGCGGCTGGGAAAATCGTGACGTCGTGGAAGCCTTTGGCCGCTACGCGCAGACGTGTTTCGAATTGTTCGGCAACCGCGTTAAGCACTGGTTCACCTTTAACGAGCCGATTGTGCCGGTAGAAGGCGGCTATCTGTATGACTTCCATTACCCCAACGTGGTGGATTTCAGACGCGCAGCCACCGTGGCGTATCACACCGTGCTGGCGCACTCGACGGCGGTTCGCGCTTATCGTGCGGGCAACAACGACGGCGAAATCGGTGTCGTGCTCAACCTGACGCCTTCTTATCCGCGCTCACAGCATCCGGCGGATGTGAAAGCCGCGCACCATGCGGATCTGCTGTTCAACCGCAGCTTCCTCGACCCGGTGCTGAAAGGGGAATATCCGGCGGATCTGGTGGCGTTACTGAAAGAGTACGATCAATTGCCCGCCTGCCAACCAGGTGACGCACAGCTGATTGCCGATGGCAAAATCGACCTGCTGGGCATTAATTACTATCAGCCCCGCCGCGTAAAATGCCGCGATACCGCCATCAATCTGAATGCGCCATTTATGCCGGAGTGGTTGTTTGATTATTATGAAATGCCAGGCCGTAAAATGAACCCTTACCGGGGCTGGGAAATTTATGAGCCGGGTATTTACGATATTATTACCAATCTGCGTGATAATTACGGCAACCCGCGCTGCTTTATTTCTGAAAACGGAATGGGTGTAGAAAACGAACAGCGATTTATTCAGAACGGGCAAATTAACGACAGTTACCGTATTGAATTTGTCTCTGAACATCTTAAATGGCTACATAAAGGGATCAGTGAAGGCTGTCAGTGCCTTGGTTACCATATGTGGACCTTTATTGATAACTGGTCATGGCTCAACGGATATAAAAACCGCTATGGTTTTGTCCAGTTAGATTTAGACACGCAAAAACGTACGGTGAAAAAGAGCGGCGAGTGGTTCGCCAATACCGCCGAACATAACGGATTCGATTAAGAGATATTTACAATGATTGCATTAGAAGAAGCAGTAATGGAAATTATCGTCAATGCCGGACAGTCCCGCAGTCTGTGCTTCGAGGCGCTTCACGCTGCGCGTGCAGGCAACATTGACGAGGCGAAAAGCCTGCTTCGGGAGGCGGACGGTTACGCCCGTCAGGCCCACCACATGCAAACCAAATTGATCGAACAGGATGCCGGGGAAGCCCGGCAACCCATGACGTTAATTATGGTGCATGCGCAGGATCATTTAATGACATCGCTGCTAGCCCGCGAACTGTCAGAAGAAATTATTCATCTCTACCAACGTTAATTTAAATCTATACCCAATGGATTTCGAGTTGCGTCGAGGCGGCAAGAGAGAATTCCCTGGTGCTTACTCAACTAAGTGACTGGGGTGAACGAACGTAGCCAACAAAGAAACAGCTTGAAAGTCGAAGGGTAATAATAATAAACGGAGACGCTATTACGATTAAATAAACGCATTCTGTACCCGCACCTATAAATAACAGATCAACTTGTTTTGGTGATAGCGAATTACACCAAGGCGGGATGGTTATTATCTTAAAATAAATTAATGCGCACATCTCTTCAGAATGCTCAATGCAAACTGAAGGATAAAACGTAAATGAGATAACCATGAACATGATAAAAAAACTTCCATTAGCCATGGCGGTCGTGGCCGCGCTTTGCCCGATTTCTGTACTCGCACAGGAATTTACGCAGGAACAAATCGACGCCATTGTCGCCAAAGCCGTAGACAAAGCCCTTGCGGAACGTCAGGCGAAAATGGACGCTGCTGTGGCGAAAAAAACCGATGTGATTGTTGAGCCGCAAAGCGCCGCGCAGTCACCCGATATGGCCATCCCGTTCGGTGTGAAATTCAGCGGCTATGCGCGTTACGGCGCGCACTTCCAGAGCGGCGATCAGAAGTACGTCGGCGTGGACGGTTCCTATAACGGCGCGTCCGCCATTGGTCGTCTGGGTAACGAAGGCAACGGCGGCGAATTCCAGCTTTCCAAAGCATTCAAAGGCGACAACGGTGCGATCTGGGATATCAACGTGATGATCGACCACTGGGGCGACGAGGTGAACCTCAAAAAGGCCTACGCAGGGGTGACCAACGTTCTGGAATCCAACCCGAACGCCTATATCTGGGCGGGGCGCGACTTCCACCAGCGTCCGCAACAAGGGATCAACGACTACTTCTGGATGAACCACGACGGCCAGGGCGCCGGGGTGAAGAACTTCGATATTGGCGGCGTGCAGTTTGACGTGGCGACCGTGGCCGCCGTGGAATCGTGCAGCCCGGAAGTGATGGAAGATGAGGCCAACCCGTCACGCATCACCTGTACCGGCGGTTCCGGCACCGGTGACAAAGGCAACTACGCCGTGACCTCAAAAATCCACGGCATGAAACTCGGTCCGTTAGATCTGGAAATTTACGCCAACTACGGCTTTGACTCGAAAGCGGTCGATAGCGACGATCGCCTGAAGGCCTGGCAGGGCGCGTTTGTCGTCAGCCACACCAATGACAGCGGCGTCAACAAAGTGATCGCCCGTTACTCTGACAACTCCGACAACAGCGTCTACAACAAAACCGACGATCTGACCGCGATTTACGCCAGCTTCGAAGGGAGTCATAAATTCACGCAACAGGCGCAGGTTGAATACCTGTTGGCATTCCATGACTACGACAACAGCGCCGATCAGAGTGAAAATCGCAAGAACTATGGTGCTATTGTGCGTCCAATGTACTTCTGGAACGACGTGCACTCCACCTGGCTGGAAGCGGGCTATCAGCGTGTCGACTATGATAACGGCGGCGATAACAAAGGCTGGAAGCTGACGCTGTCGCAGAACATGTCGATTGCAATGGGGCCGGAGTTCCGCCCGATGCTGCGCTTCTACGTCACCGGCGGCAAAGTGGATAACGACCGCACCGCTCGCGTGAACGGCACGGATGACGAAACGCTGGACGATTTCAACGTCGGCGCGATGTGGGAAGCGTGGTTCTGATGAGCCATATCGCGTTATGCCGGATGGTGGCATAAATGCCTTATCCGGCCTACAGGTCTCCGTACCGTAGGTCGGATAAGCGCAGCGCCATTCGACAAACAGAGTGTGAGATCATTGCATACCCTTTATGCGAACTTTCGCTGCCACCAGAAGCGCCGTCAGCAGCATCAGGCTGCCGGAGAGCATCAGGGGCGACAGCAGGCCAAGGTTATCGAGTGCATAGCCTCCCACCGCGGCCCCACAGGTATTGGCAAGCTGGATCACGGCGACCTGGACGGATCCAGCCTTTTCTGCCTGATCGGCAAGCGACCGGGTAATCCATGTCGACCACCCCACCGGCACCAGCGCAAACGCCAGTCCCCAGATAATCGCAATACCCGCCGCCACAATCTTGTCGCTGCCCCACAGCGTAAGCACCAACGCACTCAGCGCCAGTACCAGCGGTGCACCGGCTAATGCCAGCTTGACCGAGCGTTTAAGAATCACAGACGACAGCGAGGTGCCAACAAAACTGGCGATGCCAAAGCTCAGCAGCACCAGCGTCAGGCCATCGACATCAAAGCCCGCCAGATTCATATACACCGGGCGGATATAAGTGAAGAACGCAAACTGGCCGGCAAAGGACATAAAGATGGCGATCATCCCTGCCGCAACACCGGGACGATTCAACAAGCTGAACATGTTTTGCTTCTGATGAGAAGGCTCACCGGGCAGCGACGGCAGTGATTTCACCACCCAGACCATACACAGCACGCCCATCACCGCTGCGGCGTTAAAGACGTGACGCCAGCCAATAATGCCGCCTAAAAAACTGCCCAACGGCGCAGCAATCACCAGCGCGATAGAAACCGCGCCGAAAATCACTGATAGCGCTTTTGGCACGGTACGCGGCGGAACCAGGCGCATGGTCAGCGACGCCGACATCGCCCAGAATCCACCCAGCGCCAGTCCCAGACAGGCTCGTCCCACCAGCAACAACGCAAAGGAGTTGGCAAAAGAGACCAGCAGGCAGGAGAGGGTCAGTAACACGGAGAACAGAATCACCACATAACGACGATCCGTTGCCTGAATGATCTGCGTGATAAACAGGCTGGCAAACATGGCGACAAACGCGGTGACAGTCACCGACTGTCCGGCAACGCCTTCAGAAATCCCCAGGTCCTGCGCCATTGGCGTCAACAGACTGACAGGTAAAAACTCGACGGTAATCAGGCAAGCGACACAGAACGCCACGGCAAATACCGCCGACCAGTTCGGGCGGGCGACAACGTCAGCGCGGGTTTTTTCTTCGATACATTCACTCATTTATGCTACCTGCGTGGTGTTCTGGTGGAAAAGTCACGCAGTGTAACATTTTAATTGTGACGCATTTAACGTTTTGGCAACTATTTGTCCGATGGCTACACCTGCCTTACGCTTCACTTGCGTAACAACATTCTTATCCATATTGCTCTTAATGCAGCCAGTGCACGCCGTCTTCTGGCTGAAAAAAAGCGTTGTAGCGCATCTGGAAGGCGTTGATGTCCTGCATATCCGGATCAACCTCGCGTAAGAAACCGAGCGCCAGACGTACCTGCGCATCGGTGACTGGCGCAGCCAGCCTGGCCTTTTGCAGCAGGCGATGCCACTGCAACAGGTTCTGCTCGCTGCCGTCCACAATGACGCTCTGCCAGATCAACAAAACCTGAGCGGCATTTTGCAGATGTGACTCGTCGGGGCGATGGAGATACTGCATAAATGCCTCACCCTGCACTTTTCCCATCTGATCGATCATCGATTCTACCGCCACCACATCAATATTCAGGCGCTCGCTCAAGCGGCGAATCGCCCGCCGGGATCCGGAAGTGAGTACCCGAAACCCGATAACAAACACCACCGCCAGTGTGGCCAGCATTATCCAGATCATGCGTTCTCCTGCTTTATCAGCGCTCATGATATCTGGAAACGGTCCGTGAATACTAATCCACCAGAATGATTTTCAGCGCAAAAAGCACCGCGACCACAACGACGCACAGGTTCAGTTCCCGCCAGCGTCCGGTAAACACTTTCATGATGCAGTACGACATAAAGCCAAGCGCGATCCCCTCAGTAATGGAAAAACTAAAAGGCATCATCACCGTGGTGATAAACGCAGGAACCGATTCGGTTAAATCATCCCAGTTAACGCGGGAAAGGCTGGAGGTCATCAGCACACCGACAAAGATCAGCGCGCCTGCCGTTGCATAAGCGGGAACCATACTCACCAGCGGAGAAAAGAACATCACCAGCAGGAAGAGCACACCAACCACCACCGCCGTCAGGCCGGTACGCCCGCCAACCGCCACGCCCGAGGTACTCTCAATATAAGCCGTCACAGACGAGGTGCCGATAAACGCCCCAGCAACCGAGCTCACACTGTCGACATACAGTGCCCGCCTCATACCAGGAAACTTACCGTCGCTACCGATTAACCCGGCTTTATCCGTCACACCAATTAATGTTCCTGATGAATCAAACAAATTGATGAGCATGAAAGAAAAGATAATCCCGGCCAGATTAAGCGATAAAGAACCACTTAAATCGACCTCACCCATCACTCCGCTAATACTGGGAGGCACAGAATAAATGCCGCTAAAATGGACATCACCGAAAAATAACCCACAGCAGGAGGTGACGACAATAGAGACCAGCACCGCAGCATGAAAATGACGTGATGACAGCACGGTAATAATAAAGAAACCTAAAATACCCAGTAATACGCTGTGGGAGCTTAAGTTACCAATGGTCACCAGGGTGTCTTTATTTGCAATAATGACGCCCGAATTTTTTAATCCCATCAACGCAATAAATAAACCAATACCACTGGTGATGCCGATACGTAAATTAATCGGGATATTGGAAATCATCCAGTAACGGATGCGAAAAAGGGTGAGTAAAAATAGTCCGACCGCCCCCCAGAAGATAGCCCCCATTCCCGTTTGCCAGCTTACCCCCATTGCTCCCACCACCACAAAGGCAAAAAACGCGTTCAATCCCATCGCCGGCGCTAATGCAACGGGAAGGTTAGCGACGAGGCCCATCGCGATGCTGCCAATACCGGCGATGAGACACGTGGTGACAAACACCACTTTGGGGTCCATCTGCGCGGCCCCAAGTATTTGCGGGTTAACAAAAACAATGTACACCATCGTTAAAAACGTCGTCATCCCGGCAATCGTTTCGGTCCGCACGTCGGTGCCATGCTGGCGGAGTTTAAATAATCGCGAAAGGTGATTTGAATCATGCTGCACGTCATCACTGATATCATTATTCATTTTTCTCATCCATTTATGAAGATATAAGCAGGCCTCATTTAAAACATCTCCTGTCTTTAATTCAGTGATTGTAATCACAATGCAAATGCCCGTTAATCGATAAACTTAAAATAATTACCAGGTATTTCTTAATGATAAATAATAATCAAATTGATAAAATCAAAATGAGAAAAATATGAATAACAGCATAAGTCATAAATTTCATTATATTAGCCGTCAGGAACAGCAAGAATTGTTAGCCGTTGCACGCGGCGAAGCGGTTGCTGATTATATTATTGATAATGTCATCCTTCTCGATATTATCAATGGCGGAGAAATGACTGGCCCTATTGTGATCAAAGGGCGGCATATCGCGGGCATCGGGGCGGAGTATCGTGACGCTCCGGCATTACGGCGCATCGACGCCCACGGCGCAACGGCGGTACCCGGCTTTATCGACGCTCACCTGCACATTGAATCCAGCATGATGACGCCAGTGACCTTTGAAACCGCGACGCTGCCGCGCGGGCTCACCACCGTCGTGTGCGATCCTCATGAAATCGTCAATGTGATGGGCGAAAAAGGATTCTCCTGGTTTATCCGCTGCGCCGAACAGGCGAAGCAGAATCAGTATCTGCAGGTGAGTTCCTGCGTTCCCGCTCTGGAGGGATGTGATGTGAATGGCGCACATTTCTCCCTCGACCAGATGCTGGCCTGGCGCGATCACCCGCTGGTCGCCGGACTGGCCGAAGTGATGGATTACCCAGGCGTCATTGCCGGACAAAATGCGCTGCTCGACAAAATGGACGCTTTTCGCCATCTGACGCTGGACGGTCACTGCCCAGGACTGAGCGGTAAGGCGCTCAACGCCTACATCGCCGCCGGGATCGAGAATTGTCACGAGAGCTACACACTGGAGGAGGGGCGTCGCAAGTTGCAACGCGGAATGGCGCTGATGATCCGCGAAGGTTCCGCCGCCCGCAACCTCGACGCGCTGGCACCGCTGATCAACGCTTTTAACAGCCCACAGTGCCTGCTCTGTACCGACGATCGCAATCCCTGGGAAATTGCGCATGAAGGGCATATCGACGCCCTAATTCGCCGGCTGATTTTACAGCATAACGTCCCGCTACACGTCGCTTATCGCGTCGCCAGTTGGTCTGCCGCTCATCATTTTGGCCTGCGCCATCTTGGCTTGCTGGCCCCCGGAAAACAGGCGGATATTGTCCTGCTCAGCGATGCCCGCAACGTGACGGTACAGCAGGTGTTTGTCAAAGGAGAACCCGTTGACACTGAACGTCTGAAAGCCGATGAACCGGCAAGGCTGGCGCAAACCGTTCCGCCGTATGGCAATACCATTGCGCGCCACCCCGTTTGCGCCAATGACTTCCCGTTGCATTTCACCCCCGGCAAACGCTATCGGGTGATCGATGTTATCCCTAACGAACTGGTGACAGGCGCCAGTGACTGCGAGTGCACCGCGGAGGGCTTCGATCGTCATGATATTTGCTATATCGCCGTGCTTGAACGCTACGGTCGCCAGTCGCCCCCGGCCTGTAGCTTATTAGGTGGATTCGGGCTGCGTGAAGGCGCGCTGGCGGCCACGGTCAGCCATGACAGTCATAATATTGTGGTGATCGGTCGCAGCGCGGAAGAGATGGTTCTGGCGGTTAATCAGGTGATTGACGATGGCGGCGGGCTTTGCGTCGTTCGTAACGGCCAGGTGCAATGCCACTTGCCGCTGCCGATTGCCGGGTTAATGAGCACCGACACCGCCGATTCGCTGGCGGAGCAGATCGATGCGCTAAAAGCAGCAGGTCGCGAATGTGGCTCTCTGCCCGACGAGCCGTTTATCCAGATGGCGTTTCTCTCCCTGCCGGTGATCCCCGCGCTAAAACTCACCAGCCAGGGGCTGTTTGACGGTGACACGTTTACCTTCACTTCCCAGGAGATCGCTGACTGATTAAGGGTCGCCTAACCAGAGAATATAAAAGGGGAACTAAATACTGAATCTCAAGTGCTTATACGTGCCTGCTGTGGTTCATGATACTCGTGTCGGGTGTCGTACATCCTGTCTCGTTACCCCACTGCTGCCCCGGTAGACGGATAAGCTGTTCCTGTTTTGCGGGTTATTCTCCCGCAGTCAGATTCTACGCACCACGCAACCCGTCTTTTAACGTCAGCCAGCGGCTGGGGGTATGCCCCGGTGGGCGGAGCGGTTGCTCCAGTCACTCAGCAGAATGTAATAGTGAAATAGCGCAGCGTCCGTTTCAATATCATAACGCTGGCCTTTTATCTGTATTAATTGATATAGCTGGCTTGCTACATATTAATGCCTTAAGATTTTCCTTTCTATTGTTTGTGATACTGTCGCAAACTCTGCTAGCCCATTCTACTTCACTCTTTTCCAGACATTGAATTTTCTTATCGCTCATCGTTCTAATGTTAGGCGTTGCATCTCCATTTAATAACATCCATGTTTCATTTTTTTTCATAAAACATTTCCCATCATATTCAAATATATTAGGTGTGAATATATTATCAGAATCCCATGCTACGACTTGCTCGAGGGCTGTATTATCTTGATACTCTAACCCGGCATTGTAATAGTCGCAAGATGTAATTATCATGGGGGTTATTACTGCCAATATCTTCCCAATTATTTTCATCTATTTTACCTCTTGAAATTTAAATGGGAATCCAGTGAAAGAACCTTTAGGTATAATATATCTTTGAGAACCATAAAGCTCACCGAGCACTTGTAGGCTTATAGGTGAATTTGTATTCATAGTGGGGTTACTAAAGCCACACGCCTCAAAAATCATGTTCGTCCGGCTAAAACAGTTATTTGCAATAGGAAGAGGCCCGAGGCTAATAGTTTTTAGGTTTTTATTAAGGTCGATTGCCTTATTCATCATACATTGTTCTTCTTCATCTGTTGTATCTATTATCCAAATCCAAGTATCTCTACGGGGTTGCATCTTTTTAAAATAATCAGACACAGAAGCTCCCATCTCATCCCCAGTTCCCGAACTCATTAATCCATACCGATTTGCTGCGGCAGCATGCCCAAAAGGATTATCAGGAACGGGACCGTTACCTATTAACATAGTACTAAGCCCTAATGGATCAACGTATTGCACTGGATTCAGTGGATATGAATATGCGTTTTTCCCCCCTTCCAACCCAATCGGGTCCTGCGTGATATACCTTCCCTGTAACGGGTCGTAGTACCGGTGCCGGTTATAATACAGTCCGGTCTCTTTATCATACTGCTGTCCCGGCAAACGAATAAGCTGTTCCAGGTTATGCGGGTTATCTTCCCGCAGCACATTCCCCCATTCATCAAACTCTGCGCGCCATGCAATGGCCCCGTTAACGTCAATCAGCGCCAGCGGCAGCCCCCGGTGGTCGCAGTGGTACAGGTGGATTTTGCGCTCCGGCGTGTATTCCGGCTCCAGCTGATTTTTCATCTGCTCCGGCGTCAGGCCGCACTGTGCCAGCCACGTCCGGCTGGCTTCGCTGAGTTCCCCGCGCCGTAGTTCCGCTTCCAGATTATCCACCATCGCCACCAGTTCCGGCGGGAAGGTCACGTTTGCTTCCTGCTGAAATTTCTCTGCCAGCGTGCGGCGGGTGGCTCTGGTCAGTTCTCCGGTTGCCGTTTCAATACGGATGAGCGGGGTGAAGCTCCCCGGCAGGTACACCGTCTGGATGCGGGTTTTGTCCGTCTGCGTGGTGGTCAGCCGGTCGCCATCCTGGCCGTACCACACGGTTTCCTGCAGCGCTGGTTGTGAACACGAACCATCGTGAAATACCGTACATGCCCACACCCGTTTGCTGATGCGGCGGCCCGGCGGGTCGTAAAGATAACGGCTTTCCGTCAGCACGTTGCCTGCCTGCATCCGGCGGTAGTGCACCAGCCGGTGCTGGTTATCATACTCATAATGATGCGACAGGCTGCCGTGCGGGTGTATCCGGCGTTCATCTTTCTCCGTCAGCCTGCCGTGTTCGTCATAATGATAAAAATTCTCCACATCCTGGCTGATGCGGTTATCCCGGAAATGGTCCGGCAGCATCGGGTATTTATCCCGCTGCGCTGTCCGGTTGCCCGCCGGGTCGGTGAACGTCCACTGCGCCAGGTCGTGGTGGGGCGATGTGATATGTGTACTGAGCAACCTTCCGGCGTCGCCGTACTGATAATCCCGCTGCTCATGCTGCCCGCGGATGCGAACAAGCTGCCCGCCGCTGTTCCAGGTGTAGTCGCGGTTAAGCTGAAGAATGCTGAGGTGATGGCTCTGTAGCTGACCGCCCGGCGTGTATGCCGTGGTCAGGTCGTATTCGCCGAAGCGGCGCTGCGTTTCCCGGTGCAGGCGGTCGCGGGTGAA